>JBDSRU010000251.1:0-5473 GCA_039929145.1 Thermoanaerobaculia bacterium | reverse complement strand
CATCGTCGTCACCGCCGTCGTCGTCACCGCCGTCGTCGTCGCCGCCATCGTCGTCACCGCCATCGTCATCGCCGTCGTCGCCGTCGTCGCCGTCGTCGCCGTCGGCATCGTCGCCATCCGCGTCGTCGTCGGCATCGTCGCCATCCGCGTCGCCGTCGGCATCGTCGCCATCCGCGTCGTCGTCGTCCGCCGCATCCTCGGCGTCGTCCGCGTCGAGCATGTCATCGGCCGCGTCGGTGTCGAGACCCTCGTCGTCCCAGGCCTCCTCCGCCACGTCGAGGTTGACGTCTTCCTCGTCGTAGACGGTGTCTTCCGTCTCGGCCGTCGCGAACTCCGCGGAAATCTCCTCGGAGCTCACCTCGTCGTAGGTAAAGCTCGTCTCGAGATACGCATCGCCCGCGGAGAGATCGGCGTCGGAGATGTCGCTGACCGCGAAGTCGACATCTGCGTCGAGCTCCATCTCGACATCCCAACTCTCGACCGCGTAGCTATCGACCGTATCCGTGTAAAGCGTGTCATAGGTCGCGAAGGAGGACTCGACCCAGGTATCCGCCGCCGCCCAGTCGGCGCGATAGTCCGGGCCGACGTAGTAGGAATAGGCGTCCCATTCGCCCTGCTGGTAGTCGAGGAGCAGCATGGCGGTCAGCAGAGCGTCGGCCGTGTCCTTCGCATTGGCGACCTTGTCGCACTGCTGAGTCAGGCGATTGAGCTGAGCCTCCATGCCCTTGTCGCCCTTCTGCTTTGCCTTCGCCTGCATGGGGGCGAGCTTCTTCTTGAACTCGGCCTGCTGCGCCTTGATCTTCGCGAAGTTCGCCTTTTCCTTCGCCGACAGCTCCTTGCCCTGCTTCGCGCGCGGGCCCTCGGCCCCGTAGCGGCTGCGCAGCGCGGCATAGGAGTTGTCGAGCTTCGAGAGATAGCTGTCGACCTTGGCGTCCTTCACTCCGACGCGCGGCCAGGCGGTCTTGACCTTGGCAAGCGCCGTGCTGCCTTTCGACAGGCTGACGAAGAGCTTCTTGTCCTTCGCCTGCACCTTCTTCTCGCTGTCGGCGAGGGAGGCCTGGAGCTCCTTGAGGCCGCCGAAGAACGGCGCCTGCTTCTTGTTCTTCGGATCGAGCTTGCCGCCCGAGCCCTTCGCGGCTTTGAGAATGCCGGCAACGGCCTTCTTCGACTCGGCAAGCAGCTGCTTGCCATTGACCTTCTTGCCGGCTGCAGGCTTGACGGCCGCGGGCTTGGCCGCCGGAGTCGCGGCGGCGATCACCGGAGCCGTGGCTGCGCAGAGCGCGAGCGCACCGAACGCGATGCTGTTGCGTAATACGAAAACGCTGATCGAATTCTTCACCAGTTTCATCCCCATTCTCCTCAGAAAACAGCCATCAATTGACGGTGCGACGGCGGTCGCACCCATCGTTCATCTAGCCCTGAAAGACCTTCGTCAACGTCTTCCCGCACAGCCGTTGGAGTCCTAGCATATCTCGGTGCGGAGACCGTGGCCCCCCTGGAAGTGTGGCGCGGGGCGGTGGATTCGGTCGATTCGAAGGCGCCCCCTCGAACCCGGACCGACGGCGATGGACACCCGGGGTTCCAAGCTACAATCCGTTGGCTCCTGAAAGCATGCGCCGGGGAGGACCCGGGCGACGCAAACCCCTTCGGGTGCCGGCGCGGTCCATGACGAAGCTCGATTGCCGACGGTGCGGCAGCCCGATTCCTGTTCCGGCCGAAGCCAGCCTTCAGCCGACGGCGGTGGTCACCTGTCCGGGTTGTGGCGCTCGCTACGCCCGCCGCGCCGGCTCGGCGACCGCCGCCACCGTCGTACCGGGCGACTCGGCGCCTTCATCGGTCCTGCCTTCGTCGTCTTTCCCGTCGCCTTCTTCGCCCTCGACCGCCTCGACGCCGCAAGGCGCCACCCAGCGTCTCGGACAAGCGCTCGCCCCGACCCTGTTCGGGCCCGGCGAGGTCATTGCAGAGCGCTACCGGATCCGCCGCTTCATCGCGCGCGGCGGCATGGGCGAGGTCTACGAGGCCGAGGATCTCGAGCTCCGCCAGCCGGTGGCTCTCAAGACGGTCCATGCGCGAGATGCGGCGCACGAAGTCGCCATCGAGCGCTTCAAGCGCGAAATCTCCCTCGCCCGCAAGGTAACCCACGCCAACGTCTGCCGCATCTACGACGTCGGCTACCATGCCCGCAACGACGGCACGTCGGTGATCTTCCTGACGATGGAGCTTCTCGAGGGAGAAACCCTCTCCCAGCGCATTCGGCGCCAGGGCACTCTCACTCCGCAGGAGGCGCTCCCGATTGCCCTCCAGATGGTGACAGCTCTCGCCGCCGCACATGCCGCGGGCGTGATCCATCGGGACTTCAAGAGCGAGAACGTCTTTCTGGTGCCCAGCGGCGCGGAGACGCGAGTCGTCGTCACCGATTTCGGCGTCGCCCGCGGCATCGAGCACGACCAGTTCGCGGCGCAGGTGACGATCGTCGACGCCGCCGTCGGCACGCCGGCCTACATGGCGCCCGAGCAGATCGAGGGCGGCGCGCTCACCGCCGCGGTCGACCAGTATGCGCTCGGCGTCGTGCTCTTCGAGATGGTGACCGGCGAGCTACCGTTCGCCGGCGACACTCCGCTCGCCACCGCCGTCAAACGCCTGACCCAGGCTCCGCCTTCACCCGACGACCTGATCCCGGGACTCGATCCGCTCTGGGTTGGGGTCATCCGCCGCTGCATGGCGCGCTATCCGGCGGACCGCTTTCCGTCCGTTCTGGCGGTCGATCGGGCCTTGGCCGGCGATCACGCTGACTTGGCCGTGGGGGCGACTGCGGCAGGCGCACCGCCTGATGGCCTCGCTCAAGATGCGGCGCCGGTGACGGGCGTTGCGCAGTTGGCGAACCCCGTCTCCGATGTCGTGCGGGAGGCGCCGGATCCCAGACGCCGGCGCCAGATTCGTCTGCTCATCGCAATCTCCCTGATCCTGGCGCTTGCGGTGGTCCAGGCGATCGTCCGGGTGCGGCACTCGCTCGAGTCGCCGCTCGGCGAGCCCGGCGAGGTGCGGCGAGCCGTCGCGGTCGTGCCGTTCCGCAACCTGGCGCAGCGCGCCGAGTTCGAATGGCTTTCGGTGGCGCTCGCCGAGATGGTCGCCTCGGAGCTGCGCGCCGGTAAGGGCCTGCGGACGGTGAGCGGCGACGATGTGGCGCGGGCGCGACTCGATCTCGGGCTGGCCGAGATCGACCAGCCCTCAGACGAGGTGATCTCGACGCTGCGTTCGCGCCTGGGCACCGACCTCATCGTGCTCGGCTCCTACGCAGTGCTCGGCGCCGGCGACACGGCCTCGGTTCGTCTCGCAGTCCGCATCGAGGACGCCTCCATGGGAGAGACACTTGGTGAGGCGGTCGAAACCGGCGGCGAAGCGCAGCTCTTCGAACTCGTAGCCCGCGTCGGCGTGCACCTGCGCGAGCTTCTGGGCAGCGCTGAACGCGACGCGAAGCCGGCGACGATCGCCTCCGCTCCGGCAACGCCCAGGGCCGCCCGGCTCTACTCCGAGGGTCTGCTGAAGCTGCGCAACTTCGAGCCCAGCGCCGCGCGCGAGTTGCTCGAGCAGGCCGCCGCCGCCGAGCCCGGCCATCCGATGATCCGCGCCGCGCTCGCGCAGACCTGGGCCGCCCTGGGCTTCGAACAGCGCGCCGAGCAGGAGGCGACGCTGGCGCTCGAACAGGGCAGTGGATTGCCGGCCGAAGAACGGCTGGGCGTCGAAGGGCTGGCGGCGGAGCTGCGCCGCGATTGGCCGCGCGCGCAGGAGATCTACGGGCGCCTCTGGGCGGCCTTTCCCGACGACCTCGAGTACGGACTGAAGCTCACTCGCTCGCAGATCGACGGCGGCCACGCCGCCGAAGCACTGGCGACGATCGACGCCCTGCGCGCCCTGCCCGAGCCCGACCGCAGCAGCCCGCGCATCGATCTCGCCGAAGCGGCGGCGGCGCTCGCGAATTCCAGCTTCCCGCGCCAGCGCGACGCCGCCCGCCGCGCCGCCGCTCGTGCCCAGGCGCTGAACGCTCCGCTGCTCGTCGCGGAGGCTCGTCTGCGGGAGGCCGAGGCACTGCGGCGCCTCGGCGACTCTGGCGGAGCGGCCGCCGCCAGCGACGCCGCCCGCCTGCTCTACGTCGCTGGCGGCGACCGGGTGGGAGAGGCCGGGGCGCTCGCCGTCGCCGCTGGAGCGTTGTTCGATCGCGGCGACCTCGCCGCTGCGCGCGCTGCGAACGAGCAGGCGCTCGCTCGCTACCGCGAGGCCGGCGACCGAGGCGGCGTCGCGCGAAGCCTGAACAGCCTCGCTGTGCTGGCGCGCAACCTGGGTGAGCTCGAGCGCGCGCGATCGTTGTACGAGGATGCGCTCGCAGTGCTCGCCGAAGTGGGCGACCTGCGCGGCACCGCCTACACGCGCAACAACCTCGCGGCGGCAAGCGTCGAAGAGGGGCGCCTCGCCGACGCCAAGGGAGCGGTCACGGATGCGCTCAAGGTATTCCGCCAATTGAACGATCCGAGCGGCGCAGCGGATGCGCTGCTCAATCTCGGTACGATCGAGCGCCAGCAGGGCGCGCTCGCCGACGCCCGGCTTCATCTCGAAGAGGCCCTGGCGAAGAAGCGCGAGCTCGGACAACGCCCCGGGGAGGCGGCCGCCATGGTGGCACTGGGTGGCCTCGCAATCGATCGCGGCGAACTTTCCGAGGCTCGGATCAGTCTCGAAGCGGCCGCGGCGGTCGCTCGCGAGACCTCGAGCAAGGCAGTGCTCTCCAATGCTCTCGCGACGCTCGCCGAGGTGGAGATCGAAAGCGCGGATTTCGCGCGGGCGCGGGCGCGGGCCGAGGAGTCGCTCACGATACGACGGGAGCTGGGCCGGCTCGGCAAGGTCGACGAAAGCCGCATGCTTCTTGCGCGCATCGCACTCGAGAGCGCGCAAGTGCGCGCCAGCCTGCCTGATCTCGAGGCCCTGGCCGTGGAAAGCACCGCCGGTCGTTCGCCGGACGCGACTGCGGCGATCGAGTTCTCTCGCGCCCGGTCCTACGCAGCCATCGGCCGGGTCGGCGACGCGCGCGCGGCTCTGGGTCGCGGCGCGGCCCTGGCGGCGGCGAGCGAGAATCTTCAGATCCGATTGCAGGCGACGGCCGTGGCCCTCGCGACCGAGGTCGCCGGCGCGAAGCCGCTCGCCGGACCTCTCGAGGCCAACGCGGCGATCGCGCTTGCCGCGGAGAAGGGCTTCCGCGTGCTGGCGCTCGAGATCGAGATTCTTCGGCTGCGCAACCAACGGCGCGCGGACGAAGCTCCGGAAGCGACATCGAGCCTGCGGAGAATCGCGGCCGAGGCGACGGCGCGCGGTCTGTTGCGCATCGCCCGACAGGCGGCGGCCGCCGCTGGCTCCTCCTGAGCGCTTCCCGCAGGGCGAGCAGGACCCCGAAAGAGACTCTTAGCTATCGAGAAGGCGGCGCAGC
>JBDSRU010000250.1:0-5776 GCA_039929145.1 Thermoanaerobaculia bacterium | reverse complement strand
GCCCGGCGAACGCTGGAGACCCGATGGGACTGGCGCTCTATGCCTTCGACGGTACCTGGAACCATCGGCTGCGAATGGTCCACACGACGAACGTAGATTTGCTAATGAAGGCCTATGTCGGGACCGCCGTCTATGAGCCAGGCGTGGGGACGGACGACATCTTTGGGAATCAGATCGCCTGTGGACTTACCGGATGCGGCGGGGCGGCTCGAATCGACGATGCGATGGAAAACCTCGAGCGCCTGTGGAACTCCGGCGACCAGCAAATCGATATCGTTGGATTTAGCAGAGGGGCTGCTGAGGCGCGGGAGTTTGCGAACCGTATCGTTCGTGAAGGAGTTTTCGATACAAGGTTGGGAAGGCGCGTTGTTCCGCGAATTCGCTTCCTTGGTCTCTTCGACACAGTCGGTTCATTCGGTTGGCCTGGAAATCGAGCCAATTTTGGATACGAGCTTTCAATTCCGCTCAACGTCGAGAAGGTCCGACAGGCTGTTGCGGCGGATGAGCGTCGAGGATTCTTCCCCCTCTCTTCCATCAAGGAATTTGAAGGCCAGGAGAATACTGATCGAGCGACCGAGCGCTACTTCACTGGATCTCACTCCGATTGCGGCGGTGGCTACGAAGACGACGCGCGGCTGGCTGAGCGGTCGTTGTATTGGATGTGGCAGGAAGCGGTCGAAGCTGGAGTACCTCTCGCCCCATGGGAAGGATCTCCGCCCGAGCGCGCGTCCATAGGCGCATCGCCCTCGGGCGAGCGGTTCTGCGTCCCTACTGTCCACGATTCTCGAAACCTTCTGGATCATGCACGAGATGCAATCGCATGGTTCCTGGGCGGACGGGTTCATCGCACGGTCTACTACTATCCCCGGTCACTTGAATGAGAACTTCCTCCGGGGTTTGGACTGCGATCACACTAGCGGCGTTGGTCCTCGGTTCCTGTGCGCCAAAGCGGGGTTTCGTGCTCTCGGTCGAGAACAGCTCGGGAGCGCTCTTGAGGAATGTGACCGTGAGGTGGGAATCGGGGTCGGTGGAGCTTGGCTGGCTTCCGAACGGTTCGCACAAGATCCAGTATGACAACCCCCTTCCAGCGCCATCTTCAGTCACTGTTGCCTGGGACGATGAGCGCGGCGTTGCGCATGAGTTTGTGAGCGAAGTCGCGGTCGAGCGCGGAGACACGCGCCGGGTCTTCTTGTACTTCACAATCATGCCTGACGGCAAGGTGCAGGGGCGAACTTCTCACGAGTTGTCTTTGGGAGATTCCGTTGACTGAGTGCCGTCCTCTTCGCGCACGGTCACCGTGCGGAGCTTGGTAAGCTGATGAGCGGATTTCGAGCCCACCATGCCAGGTAAACCCAAGCCATCCTCCCCGCGCCCTCCGATCGAGAGCTTTCGGGACGTATTGAAAGCGGCCGGTCCGCGCCCGAAGCCGGCGAGCGGTTCGGGTCCTGGCTACGCGACGTCGTTTGCCAAGGCGATGGCGACTTTTCTCGCCAACGCTTTCCGGGATCGCTTCCCTGGGATCAAGCCGGACCCTTCGGGAAAGGGCGTGGAGTCTCCGTCGCGGGCTCTGCGGGGCTTGAAGAAGCTGGACGTCAACTTCAGCACTCCTCAGCCCGCGGGAACGAAGTCACCGGATGTCGCTGGTTCGGAGCTCGGGTACGCAGCCGGAGCTGCGGCTCGAGGAACTCCTCGCTAGAACGCGCCGCAAATTCAAGCACGTCGATCGATCGCTTCCCGGGGGCCCCGACTTCGCCTTTCCTGGCGCGCGGAAGGCGATCTTTCTTCACGGTTGGTTCTGGCATCGTCATCGCGGGTGCGCCCGCACGCGGGTGCCCAAAACGAAGCGAGCTTTCTGGCTCCGGAAATTCGACGAGAACGTCCGCAGGGATCGACGCGTCTATCATCGCCTGAACGGGGAAGGATGGAGCTACATGGTCGTTTGGGAATGTCAGCTCCACGTCGTCGATAAAGACGGCGAGCTCGAGCTCGGCTTCAGCGAAGCGATCGACGCGGAGTCCGCCAGCCAGCGCATCCTCCTCGACAACCAGACTCACTGCCTGGGAAGGGACCCGCCCAGATGTCAACTCGCACTCAAAATCCCCCCCCAGCTAGCGCCTAATATTCCGCCCTTGGATTGATTGAATCTCGCGCCCCGGGCCTGTGGGGCCTGTGGGAAACGCCGGAGGCGTTTTCCGCAGATCCGGCAGGATCCATAGGCCGGCGCGCCGCAACATCTTCCAGATGGGCACGACTCACGATGGTTCATGGACTTCTGGAACGAAGCGTTCAATGAAGTTTTCGCGGGCCGGAGGTCGACCCGGAAGACAATCTATTATCCTGCGGGGAAACCATGAGAAGACCGTTGAAGGAGATAGTAGGCCTCGTGGTGATTTTTGTTGCGGTTCTGGGAGCTTGCCAAAGGCAGCTTACATACTCGATCGTTGTCAGAAAGGCTGGAAGGGAAATCGCGTCCGATATTTCAGATAAGCGAGCGTGGAGGGGGCTTCATCGCCTTGGCCATGGCGAGCGCGAGGATCTCCTCGGCGTCACCGTCGCCGACCAGGAGGCATACCGTTTCACCCTCCTGCCAGGCGACCAGGGTGCGGCCTTCATGCCGGAAGATATGGAACTCGAACTCTCCGCGGGTCCGGCGTTCGGTCGTCGCGGGGAGAGTCTCCACTCTCCCTTCGTACATCCAGCAGATGATGATGTCGGTGCCGCGGCGGTAGACCGCCCGGGCGGCGCGCGCGCCGGAGATTTCGCTGACATCTCCACCGGCGAGGTTGATCCCCATCATCCCGAAGTCGAAGACCCGTACCGGGAACTCGAACCGCGCCGTGGCCCAGCGCTCTTCGACCTGGGCGGCCGTTGATTCGCCGAGAACTGCGCCCAGGGGTGCTCTGGATAGCCGAGCGAACTGTTCGAACCCAGATTTCACCGGATCGGGAGCGCGTCCGCCGAACCGGAAAGCGAGCGCCGCCACCAGGACCGCGGCGAGGCCGGCGGCGAGCGACATCCAGAACCGGACGCCGGATCGCGGCTTCCGGATCTGACGGACGTTCGATGCTGCCGCATCTTCGCGGTCGAGGGCAGATCGGATCGCTGCCACGAGCGCCGCCGGCGGCTCTTCCGCCGGCAGCTCCCCGCGCAGCGCTTCCCTCGTCGCCTCCAGAGCGTCGCGCAGGCGGCGACAGGGGCTGCAGCCGGCAAGGTGTTCCTCGGCTGCGCGTCTTTGGGCCCCATCGAGGCGGCCGTCGAGCAAGGCGTCGAGCTGCTCGTCGAGATGTCGCTCGGGCGTCATCATGAACGTTCCTTCTGCGCTCCGAATCCGAGCCCTGAAGCGTACGCCGTCAGCTCGGCGGCGAGTTTGCGGCGCGCCCGGAAGAGTCGCGAGCGCACCGTACCGACGGGACACTCGAGTGCGCCCGCCGCTTCCTCGTAAGTCAGTCCCTCGACATCCACCAGCAGCACCGCCGAACGGTAGTCGACAGGCAGCTTCTCGAGCGCTCCCGTGACGGTCTTTCCGGTCCCCCACTGGCTGGACTCGGCGGCCTCGAGAAGCGGCGCCTCCCAGTCGTCGTTCGCCTTCCGGCGCGCCACGTTCGACTCCAGGTCCTCTTCGGTCCAGCTCTCCGGCTGGCGTTTCTCGCGCCGATACCGGTTGACGAAGACCGAGTACAGGATAGTCAACAGCCAGGCGAGACTGTTCGTTCCAGGACGGAAGTTGTCGAAGGTCCGGTACGCCCGCAGGAAAGTTTCCTGGACCAGATCGTCCGCGGCACCGAAATCGAACCGGCGCGCCGCCGAGTAGACACGCGCGAGATGAGGCAGGGTTTCGGCTTCGAAGGCCGCTCTCCTCGTCCCTCCAGCCGCCTCGTCGCTCATGTTCTGAACCGATTGTACAGAGAATCAGCGAGAGGACACGCGGGAACTATCCCGCCGGCTCGTCTGTTCCCCCTGAATGAAGGACGACATTCGCAGCCGGATCTGTTCCGGTTCCGCGAACGAGATCGTTCGGTAACCAGTGTGCAGTCGAAAGGAGCCATCCCATGCAGCATCGTCTTCCGATCCTCGCAGTGACCCTTCTACTGGCTGGAAGCGTCGCTTCCGTCCAGGCTCAAGAGCTCCAGGTGATGCCCGCCGATGGAACGCAGGCAGCCACGATGATCAACCACCCGCGAGTCATACGAGATCCCGGGAACTACCGGCTCGCGCGCAGTCTCCAGAGCGACGCCGCCCGGACCATCATCCAGATCGAGGCTTCTGACGTCACGCTCGATCTCGGTGGATTCACGCTCACCGGCCCGGGGAGCCGCCAGGGAATCGGCATCAGCGTCGTCGGCGCCAGCAACGTGAAAATCTTCAACGGACATATCCAGCGACTCGGTATCGGCATATCGACCGAGGGCGCGACGAACGTTGTCATCGAGGATTTGCAGATCGACGGGATCGACTCGGGTGGCGCCCCGCCGGACGTGGAGATCGGCGTCCTGCTGGTCAACACGCGTGGCGCGCGGGTGATGAACAATGTCGTGACGAATACATTTCTCGGCATCTTCGTTCGCGGCGACGGCAGCAGCGGCAACCGGATCTACGGCAACCTCCTCACCGGCGGCGACAACGGCGAGCTGGCGATCTGCTACAACCCGGCTCCTGGCAGCTCCGTCGGCGGGCCGCATGGCGATCTCGTCACCCACAACAGTGTCGCGCGATTCCGCCGCGGCCTCTCGCTGAGCCCCGACAGCACTGGGAACGTCGTCCGCGAGAATACGCTCGCCTACTTCGACATCGGTATTCAGGAAGGAACGGCCGACTCGAACCTGCTGCTCGCGAACGACACGATCCAGATTTCGCGGTGACAGCGGGCCGGAGCCCGCGCTGATGGAGCCGGCCTCCTTCGCCGGGAGGCCGGCATGTCACCTGACTCCGCCCCTGTTTCAGGCCCGGGGTTGAGCCAGGGATCGGCAGTACTGCGCGCGTCGAGGTATCTGAAGAGAGAGCTGCTGCCCCTGGTTTCTTGGAGAGGGGCCTGCCAGAAGAGGTGCCAACCCCAATTGGGACGTAGCGAAGTCTTCTCGGCATACTTGGTAAAGACCCAATGCAGGTCTCCGATTCCTGGCAGTTTGGACGAGAAGAGTGACAACGGAATTCGGCTGGCACCTCAATCGGACGGCACCGCAGGATCGGCGACCGGGCCCTGGGAGGAGCCGCGCGTTGCCTCCCGCGCTCTCCGGGGTGTTATCGTCGGCGCAAGTCAGCCTCGCGGTCCGCGGAGGAAGCCATGCCGAAGCTCAGTCCGTCGAAAGTGCGCCAGTTCCGTCTGCTGCCCGTCGCCATCGTCCTGATTTTCGCCGCCTCGGCGCTCGCGTCGAAGGAACCCGGCCGATTCTGGAGCCTCGTCTCGATCTTTCCGGACAGTTTCGAAATGGGCGACGTGTGCGAATGGTCGAACGCCTCGTCGTTCGAGGTCTCCTGGTACACCGACGTAGACAACGACTCGTTCGGCGACCCCGCCGCCGCGACCGTCGCCTGCCGCCAGCCGCAGGGCAACGTCGACAACGGGCTCGACTGCAACGATGGCGATCCTCTCATCCACCCCGGCGCCTTCGACTTCTGCGCGAACGGGATCGACGAGAACTGCGACGGGGAGGACGCAAACAAAAGCGACTTCGACAGTGACGGCTGGTCCAGCTGCAACGGCGATTGCAACGACCACAATTCCTCGATCCATCCCGGCGTGATCGAGGTCTGCAACGGGATCGACGACGACTGCGAC
>JBDSRU010000249.1:0-4595 GCA_039929145.1 Thermoanaerobaculia bacterium | reverse complement strand
CACGGCGCCGGAGGGACTGGCGTCCCGGCCGCGCCGGAGGTCTGGCTAGGCGAGGAAGCTCACGAGCTCGGCGTTGACCTGTTCGGCGTGGGTCCAGAGCACGCCGTGCGGTCCACCGGGAAGCTCGACGAAGCGGACGTTCGAGAGCAGCTTCGCCTGCCTGCGGGAGGTCGCGTCCGGAGGCAGGATGCGGTCGGCGTCACCGTGCAGGAGAAGGGTCGGCAGGTTGTTGTGCGGCAGGTCCTTGCGGAAGTCCTCGATCCAGGCGTCGACGCAGGCGAGAGTCCCGATCGGCGAGGCGCCGGCGGCGACGTTCCAGTTGTCCTCGACAACCCGGTCGCTCACCAGCTTCCCGCCGGTGAGGTCGTAGTTGTAGAAATTGTGCAGGAAATCGAGCAGGAACGCCGGCCGGTCCTTGCGGATCGCGGCGCGAATGCCTTCGAAGACGCTGGGATCGACGCCCTCCGGGTTGTCGGGCGCCTGGACCAGGTACGGTCCGAGCGTGCCGATGAGCACGGCCTTCCGGAGGCGCGAGGTGCCGTAGCGCGCGATGTACCGGGTGACCTCGCCGGTGCCCATCGAGAATCCGACCAGGTCGACCTGGTTGAGATCGAGCGTCCGCAGGACGGCGTCGAGGTCGGCGGCGAACGTTTCGTAGTTGTATCCGCCGCTCGGCCGGCTAGAGCGCCCGAAGCCGCGCCGGTCATAGGTGATCACCCGATGCCCCGCCGCGAGCAGCGCCGCGGTCTGCTTCTCCCACGACGCCCCGCTGAGCGGCCAGCCGTGAATGAGCACGACCGGCGAGCCGGAGCCGTGATCCTCGTAATAGAGGTCGATGGCGGCGGAGTTCTCACTGCCTACCTGGATGGTGCTCATGTCCGTTCTCCTCGAGGCGACGTCGCGACTCTTTTCTGCAAACGCGAGTTCATTCTACGGGCGCTCACGGCGAGTCGCGGGTCCGTCGCCGAGTGGCCCGCAGCCGCTCAGAAGGAAGGGCGCAGCGAGCCGCCGGCGCCTGACGATGCCGGAGCCGGGGCGACGATCGCTCGGGTGCCTGCGACGAACAGCTGACGGATCCGTTCCATGCGACGGGACTCGACCTTCTCCCAGAATGCGCCCATGGCGGCGGCGGCGTGCGAGAACTGCCAATTCTTCGAGCGGCGAACGATCGGTTGCGACATGTGGAACTCCTCGCAGGTTCGTTGTGAAGTGGAGCTTTCAGTTTCTACCTTCGAGGTCGTTGCATTCTCGATGCCAGGCACTCCCGGGAGTGCGGCCATGGGTAAGCTCCGGTGCGCTCGCGATCCGCGGGAAGGAGAAAAATGACCGACCGCGCAAAGAGATCGGCGCAGGACGAATCGCCGTTCAGCCCTTCAGCGACCGAAGCTCTGCGATCCGCGCCAGCGCCTGGTCGGAATTCCTGCGGTACTCGAGCAGCGCGCAGAGGATGAGAGGGGCGACGACGGTGGCGTCGGATTCGATGACGAACATCGGCGTATCTTCGGTGAGCTTGTCCCAGGTGATCTTCTCGTTGGGGGTCGCGCCGGAATAGGAACCGTACGACGTCGTCGAATCGGAGATCTGGCAGAAGTAGGACCAGGGCCGAACCGGCTCCTGAAGGTCGTACTTGATGGACGGCACGACGCAGATGGGAAAGTCGCCCGCGATGCCCCCGCCGATCTGGAAGAAGCCGACTCCGGCGCCTTCGGCCATCTGCCGGTACTGGTCGTAGAAGGCCGCCATGTATTCGATGCCCGACTTGGCGATGCCGGCGGAGAAGTCGCCGAACTTGACGTGCGACGCGAAGATGTTGCCGAAGGTCGAATCTTCGTAGCCGGGCACGACGATCGGGATGCGGGCCTCGGCCGCCGCGAGCAGCCAGCATTCCTCTGCCGCGCCTTCGTGCAGGTCGCGGGGGAGGGCGAGCACCAGGTCATAGAAGTACTCGTGCCAGAAATGCCTTTCGCCGCTGGCTTGCGCTTTCTCCCAGGCCGGGACAAGGAACTTCTCGACCGCGCGAAAGGCTTCGTCCTCCGGAATGCTCGTGTCCGTGACCCGCCGCATCCGCTGCTCGAGAATGCGAGTGTCGTCCTGCTTGGTGAAGTAGCGGTAGTCCGGAAAGTCCTTGTAGCTGCGGTGCGCCACGAGACGGAAGAGCGACTCCTCCAGGTTGGCACCGGTCACGGAGAGACCGTGAATGAGGCCCTCGCGGATCGCCGGTGCGAGCGTGATGCCGAGCTGGGCGGAGGACATCGCTCCGGCGAGCGACCAGAACATCCGGCCACCCCCTTCGAGATGCTCGATGTAGGCGAGCAAGGCATCCCGCGTCGCGCGGGCATTGAAGTTCTGATAGTTGCGCAGGACGAAATCGAGAATCGGCGTGTTCGTGGGGGCCATGAGGAAGAGACTACCAAGCGGAGTGCCAGGGAGGAATCGGGAGACGGGGATCAGGAGGCCATGCCGGCCCGCAATGCGAGCGGGAACGAAACCAAAAGCGAATGATGAACGCAGTTACCGCTTTCGCTGGCGGCTTCGGGAGCCACGACAGCTCCCCCTGGAGCTCGACCGGGTCCTGACGACAGCGGGTCGAGCGGCGAGCGCTCTAGGCGCGCAGGCGGCCGAGAATCTCGAGCAGTTTGTCGATGTCGATCGGCTTTACGAGGTGACCGTCGAATCCTGCCTCGGCGGTGCGAAGGCGATCCGCCTCCTGTCCCCATCCGGTCAACGCGAAGATCCGGATGTCGCGACCCCAGGGCTCGGCGCGGATCCGGCGGCATACCTCGTGCCCCGAGAGGTGCGGCATTCCGAGATCGAGCAGCACGACTGCGGGGCGCTCGCTGCGAACGAGCTCGAGTGCTGCGACGCCGTCGAACGCAGTGCGCACCTGGTAGCCGCTCATCTTCAGAAGAATTGCGAGCGAGCTCGCCGCGTCTTGATTGTCGTCGACGACGAGAATCCCGCCGGTGGCGTGAAGGCCTCCGGCCCCTTGCCCAACTGCAGGTCGCGCAGCAGTTGCGGCCGGCACCTTCTCCGCCTCGATGGCCTCGGGGGCCGCGAGAGGGCCCGGCAGCGCCGGGAGCCGCACTTCGAATTCGCTGCCGCGCCCCTCGCCGGAGCTGCGCGCCACGATCGAACCGCCATGCATCGCGATCAGGCGCTGCACCAGCGTCAGTCCGATTCCGAGGCCGCCCTGCGAGAGTCCGCGGGAGGAATGCACCTGGGTGAACATCTCGAAGATGCTCTCCAGCTGGTCGGCAGGGATGCCGACGCCGTTGTCCCGGATGGTGACCACGGCCTCCTCTTCGCGGCGCTCCAGCGCGATTGAGATGACCCCGCCGGCTGGCGAGTACTTGTAGCTGTTGTGAATCAGATTGCCGAAGACCTGCCTCAGCCGGACGGCATCCGCGAAGAGGAAGACCGGCCGGTCCGGCGTGACGAAGCGGATCTCGTGCGCCGCTTGCGCGGCCGGCGGCTGCACGCTCTCGACGGCGCTCCGCAGGAGAGGCTCGAGCTCCACTTCGCTGCGGCGGAGTTCGATCCGGTTGTGCGTGATCCGGCTGAGGTCGAGGAGGTCGTCGACGAGACGGACGAGCTGGTCGAGCTGGCGATCCAGGAGCTCCAGGGCCCCGGGAAGGCTTGCCGGGTCGCTGGCGCCGCGCTTCAGAAGCTGGAGCGTGGTGCGCATCGGTGCCAGGGGATTGCGCAGCTCGTGCGACAGCGTGGCGAGGAACTCGTTCTTCCGCCGGTCGGCGGCCTCGAGGTCGGCGGCGAGCTTGCGCAGGCCGAGCTCCAGGCGACGGCGCTCGCTGATGTCGCGGACGATCTTCGACGCGCCGACGACAGTTCCGCGATCGTCGAGGATGGGCGAAACGGTGAGCGAAACGGCGATGCGGGTGCCGTCCTTGCGCAGCCGTTCGGTCTCAAAGTGGTCGACCCGCTGGCCGGCCCTGAGAGTCGTGATGATCTTCTCCTCCTCGTCGATTCGCTCCGGCGGAATGACGAGGGACACGTGCTTACCCAGCACTTCGGACGCGCTGTAGCCGAACAGGCGCTCCGCGCCGGAATTCCAGCTGCGAAGAACTCCCTCGAGTGACTTGCTGATGATGGCGTCGTCCGACGTCTCGACGATCGCTGCGAGCTCGCGAGCCGTCAGCATGCGCTGCGTCTCGGCCTGCTCGGTCCGCCTTCGCACCGAGATGTCGCGGAAGACAGCCACTCGTCCGGAAATGGCGCCGGCCTCGTCGCGGATCGGCGCGATGCCGTGATCGACCGGGCGAACCGAGCCGTCCTTCGAGAGCAGCACGGCATGCCCGGCGCGCACGACCCTCTCCCCCGAAGGGGTGAAGGCTCCGCTGAGCTCGAAAGGCCGGTTGTCCGCTTCGTGCGCCAGTTGGAAGACCCGCTCGAGAGGCTCCCCGAGCGCTTCTGCCGTCGACCAGCCGGTGAGCAGTTCGGCGATCGCGTTGAGGTAGGTCACCTGCCCTGAATTGTCGGCGGCGATGACGCCGTCGCCGATGCTCGCGAGCGTCACGCGGAGGAGCTCGCCGCGATCCTGCGCTCGTGCGCGCTCGCGGCGCATCGCTTCGCCGATCGCC
>JBDSRU010000248.1:0-5966 GCA_039929145.1 Thermoanaerobaculia bacterium | reverse complement strand
CCGCGAAACGCCGCAGCTCATGCCGCTGCCGATCATGCTGGCGCACGCGCTGACGCGTCGACTCTCCGAATCGCGACGCGCCGGCGAGCTGCCCTGGCTGCGGCCGGACGGCAAGAGTCAGGTGACTGTCGAGTACGTCGACGGCAAGCCGGTGCGCGTGCAGGCAGTCGTGGTTTCCACCCAGCATTCGCCGGACGTTTCGCACGAAGAGATCTGCAGTGAAGTGATCGCGCGCATCATTCATCCGGTGGTGCCTTCGGCCTACCTCGATGAGCGCACGGCCTACCATGTGAATCCGACGGGCAAGTTCGTGATCGGCGGACCGCACGGCGACTCCGGGTTGACCGGCCGCAAGATCATCGTCGATACCTACGGAGGTTACGGCCGGCACGGTGGCGGCGCCTTCTCGGGCAAGGATCCGACGAAGGTGGACCGCTCGGCTTGCTACATGGCGCGCTACATCGCGAAGAATCTCGTCGCTGCGGGGCTTGCGGACAAGGTCGAGGTGCAGCTCGCCTATGCGATCGGAGTCGCCGAGCCGGTGTCGGTGCGTGTCGACACCTTTGGCACCGCGGTGATCTCGGAAGAGAAGATCGAGCGCCTGGTCCGCGACCAGTTCAAGCTCAAGCCGCTCGACATCATTCGCAGCCTCGACCTCCGGCGGCCGATCTACCAGCAGACGGCGGCGTTCGGTCACTTCGGTCGCGAAGAGCCCGGGTTCACCTGGGAGAAGACCGATCGCGCGGCCGAGCTGCGCGTCGCCGCGGGCGTCACCGGAGAAGTTCCGGCCGGCGTCGCCTGATCCGCGGGCACCCGCGCGACCGCGCATGTCCGACGACCCGGAGCACCCGCCCTCGCCTCCAGGGAGTCCTTCTGGCGGCCCGACCGGACCGACGAGGATCCACCGCTCGCAGATCGCCTCGATCCTGCGTGAAGTAGCGGATCTCCTCGAGCTCAAGGGGGAGAATCCGTTTCGCACGCGGGCCTTCTCCCAGGGCGCGCGTGCCATCGAAGGGATGGCGGAGGATCCGCAGGATCTCTACGAGGCCGGGACCCTGGGAGAAGTTCGTGGCATCGGTCCGGGTCTGGTCGCGGGTATCGCGGAGATTGTCCTCACCGGCGGCATGGCGCTGCATCACGAGCTCCGAGCCGCATTCCCGGAGGGCGTCCGGGACCTGTTGCGGATTCCAGGCCTCGGTCCGAAGCGCCTGCGGATCCTGATCGAAAAGCTGGGAATCGACACCCCGGCGGCGCTCGAGCGCGCCTGTCGCGAAGGCCGCGTGGCGGAGCTCTCCGGGTTCGGCGTCAAGAGCGCAGAGAAGCTCCTGCTGGGACTGTCCAGCCTGCAGAAATTCGGCGAGCGCCATCTGCTGTCAACGGCACGCACCGCCGCCGAGGCACTCGCCGCGCACCTGCGCTCCCACCCGGCGGTCGGGAGAGTGGAAGTGGCCGGGAGCCTGCGGCGGAGCTGCGAAACCATCGGCGACCTCGACCTCCTGGTCAGCGCTCCGGCGGCGGCGCGCGAGGGCGTCGTCGAGCATTTCCTCGCCGCGCCTTCGGTGCTGCAGGCGATCGAGCGCGGCGCCTCGAAAGCGGCCGCCGTGGTCGGCGGGGGAGTGCGTGCCGACCTGCGGCTGGTGGAGGAGGACGAGTTCGCGGCCGCGCTGCTGCACTTCACTGGCAGCAAGGAGCACAACGTCGCGCTGCGCTCCAGAGCCAGGAGCCGCGGTTGGACGCTGAACGAGTATGGACTCCATCACGGCGACTCACGCCTCGCCCTCGACTCGGAGCGGGCCATCTACGCCAAGCTCGACCTTGGCTGGATTCCGCCGGAGGCACGCGAGGGGCTGGGAGAGGTCGAGATCGCCGAAACGCTTGGCAACCCGGGGATTCCGGAGCTCGTCACCTGCGCCGACCTGCGTGGCACGTTCCATGTTCATACCGACTGGAGCGACGGCATCGCGACCCTCGGAGGGATGGCCAGCGCCGCCGAAAAGCTGGGCTGGGAGTATCTCGGCATCGCTGACCATTCCCGCGCCGCCGCCTATGCCCGCGGTCTCGACGCCGAAAGAGTCCGCAGGCAGTGGGAAGAGATCGACCGCTGGAATGCCGCTGGCCGGAGCCCTTACCTGTTCAAGGGCACCGAGTGCGACATTCTGGGCGACGGGGCGCTCGACTTCGACGACGAGCTGTTGCTCGGCTTCGACTACGTCGTCGCCTCGGTGCACAGCCGTTTCAGCATGGCGCGCGAATCAATGACGGCACGCTGGGTGAGGGCGGCGTCGCACCCTTGCGTGACCTTCCTTGGACACCCGACCGGCCGGCTGCTACTGGTGCGGGAGCCCTACGACTTCGATCTCGACGCTGTCCTTGCGGCGGCGCGTGAGAACGGCGCCATCCCCGAGCTCAACGCCAATCCTCATCGGCTGGACCTCGATTGGCGCCCGCTGCGTGCCTGGCTCGCGGCCGGCGGCACGTCCTCCATTCACCCGGACGCCCACTCGCCGAACGGCCTGACCGACGTCGCCTACGGCATCGGGATCGCGCGCAAGGCGCTGGCGACTCCGCCGCAGATCCTGAACACTCACCCGCTGGCGGAGGTCCAGGCACACTTCACCGCGCGCCGTCAGAGGGCGAGGCAACTGCTCGAACGCAAGGACCCCTCGATCAGCTTTTGACGCCGAGGAAGAGGTAGGCCGAGAGCAGCGCGAAAAGGACATTCGGACTCCACGACGCGACGGCAGGCGGGAAGGTTCCGACCTGACCGAGCGTGCGGAAGAAGGCGAAGACGGCCAGGAAGCAGATTCCGAGCACAATCGCCAGCCCGAGGCCGTACAGGGCGCCCTTGCGCTCGAGCCGGAAGGCGAACGGCAGGGCGACGAGGGCCATGACCAGCGAGGCGAAGGGGAAGGCGACCCGGTCCTGCAGCGCGACTTCGAGCGCCGGCACCGCCTGGCCGCTGGCGCGCACCTCTTTCACATAGGCCCGGAGCTCGGTGAATCCCATTTCGCGCGGCTTGCGCACCTCGGCGGCGAAATACTCGGGCTTCTCCTCGAGATCCACGGCGACCGGCGCCGAGATGCTGCGGAAGGAGCGCTCCGTGATGCCTTCGAAGGTCCGCGCCCAGCCGTCGGAGACCACCCAGCCGCGGGGAGAGAATTGCGCATTCGCCGCCAGCAGGCGGGCGACCAGCTGATGCTTGTCGTCGAAGTCGAAAACCTGCAGCCGCTGCAAGGATGATGTCTTGGGGTCGAAGTTCAGATAGTTGTAGATGAACCTCCCCTGGCCCAGCAGCCACTGCTGGTCGGCCCTCTTGACGGATCGCCCCTGGGTGCGGCCCTTCATGATGTCGTTGGCTTCCTCGACCTTCTGGTTCGAGGCCGGCAGCACCTGCAGTTGCAGAAACGCGCAGAGCAGGGCGACGAAGGCGGCGCCAGCGATCGCCGGCAGGGCGATCCGGTGGAGGCTGATTCCGAGAGACCGCAGGGCGATGACTTCGGTGGTGCGCGACAGCAGGCTGAAGGTGATCAGGGTCGCGATCAGGACAGCGATCGGCGCGATGTCGTAGGCGGTCTGAAGTGACTGGTACTTGTAGTACTGCAGCACCACGCTTGCCGGCGGCTGGTTCTTGAGGATGTCATCGATGTTGCCCGTGAGGTCGGCGATCTGACTGATGACGATGGCGGAGATCCAGACCAGGCCGAGAATTCCGGCCAGCCGCCGCAGCACGTAGCGGTCCAGGATATTCGGAAAGCGTAGCCGCAGGCGCGGCAGGCGCAGCACGACGCGCCGTCTGCGCACCGGCGCTCCGGCCGAGAACGCGGCGCTTTCCACCGCGGACGAGCCCGAGGCCGCCCGCGCGCTGCGCATCGCAGCCACCCGCGTCGTCCGGCGCCGCTTGAGGCTCGCCCAACGGGCGCCGAGGTAGCGCTGCAGGCGGCGGGGGAGGAGACCGCGGTCGCGGTCACGAACGATCAGCAGCACCACTCCGATGACCAGAAGCAACAGATCGGGAAGCCAGATGGCGAACCCCGGGGAGAGCTTGCCGAGCCGCGCCGCGTCTTCGCCCTGCGACAAGAGGACGTAGTAGGCGACGATGATGCCGATCGAGATGGCGAATCCGGAAGACCGGCCGCCGTGCCGGTTGGTGAATCCGAGCGGCAGCGAGATCAGCCCCATGACCAGACAGGCAACTGGAATGGCGAACATCTTGTGCACCCCGACGCGGGCGATGCGGCGCTGCTCGGGGGTGGCCGAGATGTCGCGCGCCAGCTTGCGTAGCTCGCCGAGCTCCAGCTCGCGCGGTCCACGGCGGGTCGCAATGCGCGCCCGTTCGGTCGACAGAAACCGGTCGCGGAGCACGATGCGCAGGGTTTCATGCCGGCTGGTTTCGTAGCGCTTCGGCGAGTGAAAGTCGAAACTGTGCTTGATGGCGTCGGAAAGCTGCAGGACGACGCGTTCGCCTTCGTCCTCGACCAGGAGCTTGCCGCGCCGCGCGACGATGACCTCCTGGCGCTCGCTGGGCACGGAGTCAGCGAGAAAGACGCCTTTCCAGTCCTCGTTCCTGGCCGAGCTCTCGAAGATGTAGAGGACCTTCCCCTGCCATTCGTTGTAAAAGACCCGGGGCTCGACCTGCTGCGCCACGGTGCGGGTCAGGATGTCGAGATAAAGCCGCGAGACCGACCGGTTGCCCTGCGGCAGGAGGTAGATCATCAGGACGCCGGTGATCACCGTAAGGATGCCGGAAAGCAGGAGCACCGGACGCAGCAGGCGATAGATGCTGGTTCCTGTCGAGCGCAAAGCGACCAGTTCGCTGTCCGAAGCGAGGCGTCCGATTCCGACGAGCACCCCGAGAAGGAGGGCCATCGGAATGGTCAGGACGACGATATTGGGCAGCGAATAGAGCACCAGACGACCGACGACCGAGGCCGGGAGACCGCGCCGGATGATCATCTCGGCCGAGCTGAACAGGAACTGGAGCAGCAGGATGAACGTGTAGACTAGAAACCCGAGCCCCAGAGGACCGACGATCTCCCCGAGGACGTACCGGTCGAGCCGGGAAAACAGAGGTCTCACTCGATGAGAGTATCGCAGCCCCTCACCCCACGGACGCCTGGCGGCGTGGTTCTGGAGCGCATCTACACCTTTTCCGCGAGCCATCGCTATTTTCGTCCGGAGTGGACCGAGGCGAAAAATCGAGAGGTCTTCGGGCGCTGCGCGAATTCGCCGGCGCACGGTCACAACTACCGTCTGACCGTCGAGGTTTCCGGCCCGGTCGATCGCGAAACCGGCTTCGCGGTGAACCTGCCTGCCCTGGACGAGCTGGTTCGGGTCACGGTCGTGCGGCGACTCGACCACGCGCACATCAATGACGCGATTCCCGAGTTCGCCCCCGGCAGGGAGATTCCGACGACCGAGAACCTGGTTCTCTGGATTGCCGCCGAGCTGACCGCCGGCCTGCCGGCGGCGAGCCGGCTCGAGCGCGTCCGGCTTGCCGAGGACGATCGGCTGGCTTCCACCTGGTCGCGGCGGAGCGAAAGCCGGGGACTGGGCGACGAAGACAGGTCTTGAACCGAAGACTGTCGGCTGGAGTTCAGGCCGGAAGAAGCTCAGGTCAGGACAAGCGAAACCTCTTGGCAGAAGCAAGACCTTCGAAAGCAAAAGCTCGGTAAAGGAAAAATAGCGACCACGGTCGGCGGGAGTCCAGCCGGACGAAGTTCAGTTCGCGACCAGCGAAACTTCCTGGTCGCAGTGGTACGTCCAAAAGGCAAAAGCTCGGTAAGGGAAAAGAGCGACGACTTTCGGCTGGTGTTCAGGCCTGAAGGTCTTCAGCTCAGTAGAAGCGAAACTTCCTGGCAGAAGCGAAACCTTCGAAAAGGCAAAAGCTCACCAAAGGAAAAAGGCGAAGACCGTTGCCATGAGTTCAGCTGGAAGAGGCTCAGCTCAGAACGAGAAAGCTCCTGGCA
>JBDSRU010000247.1:0-24186 GCA_039929145.1 Thermoanaerobaculia bacterium | reverse complement strand
TGACCCGGGTGAGCAGGCGCTCGGAGCCGGCGAGATGGTTCTCGACCGAGGCGAGCAGCAGGCGCTCGCGGGCGGCGGTCGAAAGGCCGGTGGCGAGGGCCACATCGTTCGAAGCGACCGCAGCGAGCGGCAGCTCGCGCCGTCCGGCGAGGTGGCCGAAACCGAGCGCGGCGACCACCACGAGGGAGGCTGCTGCCAGGCTCCACGGGGGTCCCCAGCCGGCGCTCTCGTCCGCGCGGCGGGTACTCGAGCCGAACACAGCCTTGGCCAGCCGCTCGCGCCACGACAGCCGCTGCTCGAGGCGTGGCCGGATCTCCTGCCAGACCCGCGCCGCGAGGTCGGCGGGCGGCTCGGGGCTCTCGACCGTCGCGGTCGCGAGGTCGCGCACGAGCTCGACATAGCGGCGCCGGAGGTCGGCATCGGCCGCGAGCGCGCGGTCGACTGCGTGCGGGTCGGGAGACTCGCCGTAGTGATGCAGGATCAACGCTTCCTCCGAGACATCGGTTTCGGGATCAGGCCGGTTCTTCATGGAGCGACTCCTGGATCTCTGGGGAGACGAGCGGGGCGAGGGGGGTGAGCGGAGCGATCGGAGCGAGGGCGACGCGGAGCTTGCGTACCGCCCGGAAGATCGATTGTTTGGTGGCGTTGTCGCGCTTGCCGAGGGTGCTGCTGATCTCGGCGATCGAGCGCCCTTCGTAGTGCCGCAGGACGAAAGCGGCGCGCTCCGAAGGCGAGAGCTCGGCCAGGGCCGCCTCGGTGCGGCGGCGGATCTCGGCGTCGAGGGTGCGGCGCTCCGGTCCGGCTTCGGCGCTCGGAACCTCAGCCAGGGAGAGGTCGCCCTCCTCGGGAAGATCGACCCGCGCTGCGCGCTCGCGCTTCGACCGGCGGCCCTGGTCGATCGCCGCGTTGACCGCGATCCGGTGCAGCCAGGTGCCGAGCTCGGCGCGTTGGTCGAAGCCCCCGAGGAAGCGAAAAGCGCGCAGGAAGGTCTCCTGCACGGCGTCTTCGGCGGCGGCTGCGTTGCCGGTGACGCGGAAGGCCAGGCCATAGACCGCCCGGCTGTGCGCCGTGACCAACCCCTCGAAGGCGTCGGTGTCGCCGGCGAGCACGCGGCGGACGAGGTCGATGTCCCGAGAATTCATTCTGCGAGCTTAGACGGCGGCCCGGATGGGCGGTTAGGTTCGGGCCCGCCAAAACGCGGCGGGTCGATTCTTGACGGGATTGTCGCGCTGGCGTCCTTGACCGCTGTTGAACAGGTGGTAGTGTGCCTGTGAATCAAGTCACAAAGCAGCGCCTTCAGGCGCGACGGCAAAGGCAGAGGATCGGGGGGTACGATGCCATTCTGGCCGCAGGTATCAAAGGGCGATTTCTCGGCCATGCGCCGTCTCGGGACTGGCGTGCCCGACGGCGCGCGCACCCCTGAAATTTCGATTTTCCACGAGGGAGCCGCGCGATGAACGTCCATTCTTCCAGCTCCGCCCGCAGCCTCCGCACCCGGCGCAGCCCGTTGGCGCTCCTTGTCGGTGCGATCCTCTGGGCGGCGTTTGGAGGCAGCTCCCCGCTGCTGGCGGTGGCCGATGTCCAGATCACCAGCCTGAGCGCTACGCCCTCGCCGGTGCTCGCCGGCAACAATCTGACGTTCGCGGTCACGGTCGGCAACGTCGCTGCCGGACCCACCAACGGCGCCACCAATGTGGCGCTCACCCTCAACGTCTCCTCCGGAATCCTGGACTATCAGTCGGAGACCTTCTCCTCCGGAAGCTGCTCGGCCACGGCGAGCTTGCTCACCTGCGACCTCGGCGTCATAGCTGCAGGATCCACCAAGACGGGGAACATCGTCTTTACGGTCGCAGCCTCTACCGCCGACCAGAATCTGACCTCGACGTTCTCGGTAGTCAGCACCGAAGACACCACGGCGCATACCGACTCCGAGATCACCGACATCGATGTCGCGGCCAGCGTCGTGGTCGACAAGAAGGTGCCCACCCCCACCGACGAGGCCGTCCCCGGGCAGAGCGTCGCCTACACGGTCGACGTCCAGAACAACGGGCCTTCGGATGCCACCGGCGTGACCCTCTCCGACCCGGGTCCGACCGGATTCGGGGCGCCCACGTTCAGCGGCGCCTGTACCGGCGCGACCTGCAGCCTGGGGACGATCCTGCCAGGGGCGGCGAACAAGAAGGTGGTCACCGTCACCTTCACCCTCGACTCTGACTACCACAACGTCTACGGCCTCGCGTCGGTGACCAACACCGCCACCGCCGCGACGGCGACCCCGGACGCCGGCGCTAGCGTCTACTCCGACGCGGTGCTCACGCCGATCGTGCCCAAGCTCGATCTCTCGGTCGACATCACCAACGGCGTGACCTCGGTGACTCCAGGCATGCCGGTGAGCTACAGCGTCACTGTCTCGAAGACCGGGCCGTCGCGCCTGCGTGCGCTGCAACTGACCGGCACGATCAACGCGCTCTCGGCGGTCTTCGCGCCGTCCGAAGGCACGCTCTCCGCCTCCTCGGTCTCGCCGAACTGGGTCGGTGTCGACCTCAACGGGACCGACAGTGTCGCGCTCACCCTCAGCGGCTGGGTGAGCCCGGCGCAGCCGGGCGCGAATCTGGGCGCGAGCGTGGTCGTCGCGCCTCCGAGCGGCATCACCGACACCAACGCGGGGAACGACAGCGATTCCGAATCGGACACGATCAGCCGGCAGTCCGAGCTCTCGATCGTCAAGACCAACAACCTCAACGGGCTCATCCCCGGGCAAGCGGTGCCGTACTCGATCACCGTTCGCAACCAGGGGCCGAGCGATGTTTCCGCCGCGACCGTCACCGACACCTTCGACTCCAGCCGCGTGACTTCGGTCGCCTGGAGCTGCGCGCCTGCGCGCTCGATCACCGGGCTGGCGCAGCTCACCGACGGCGCCGGCGGGGTAGATGGCCTCGACGGCGCCTCGGCGGTCGTGGTGTCGCTCGACGGCAAGCACGTTTATGCCGCGGCTGCGGCAGACAACTCCGTCGCGCTCTTTGTTCGCGACACGGCGACGGGCTTGCTCACTTACGGCGACCTCTACGCCGACGGCACCGACGCCACCGCCATCGGCGGCGCTTCCGCGGTCGCCATCTCGCCAACCGGCGGGCAGGTGTACGTCACCGGCTTCTCCGACAATGCCCTCGAGGTCTTCACCCGCAACTCGACCGACGGCACGCTGACCTCGGTCGACACCGAAACCAACGGCGCCGGTGGCGTCACCGGAATGACCGGCCCGCGCGGCATCGCGGTCGCGCCGGACGGCCGGCATGTCTACGTCGCGGCGGCGTCGGGCAACGCGCTCGTCGTCTTCTCGCGCAATCTTTCGACGGGCGCGCTCGCCTGGGTCGAAACCCGAGTGGACGGCGTCGGTCCGATCAACGGGCTCGCGGGCGCGCGCGGCGTTGCGGTCTCCCCCGACGGGCGGCACGTCGTGGTGGCCGGAGAGGCCGACAACGCCGTCGCCGTCTTCGCGCGCAATCTGACGACCGGCGCGCTGACCTTCGTCGAGGCCAAGGTCGATGGCAGCGGTGTCGACGGCATCGGCGGCGCTTCGGCGTTGGCCTTTTCGCCGGGGGGCGACGCGCTCTACGTCGCCGGCTTCTCCGACAACTCGGTCGCTGTCTTCAGCCGCAACTCGACGACCGGCGCTCTCACTTACGTGGAGAAGGAGACCGACGGCGCGGGCGCTCCTCTGGCCGATGGCCTCGCTGGCGCGCGCGGTGTGCGGGTGAGCCCGGACGGCAGCCTGGTTTTCGTGGCCGGGCAGACCGACGGCGCGATCGCGGTCTTCAGCCGAATTACCGGCGGCTTGCAGATCCACAAGATCGATTTCCTCGACTCCGTCACGCTCGGCTCGGCGGTGGATCTCGCGATGTCGCCGGCTGGCGAGGAGATCTACGGTGTCGGCGCGAGCTCCGACACGCTGGGCGAGTACTCGGAGACCCGCGGCGCCTCCTGCCCCGTTCCCGGCGGGTCGGTGCTCAACTTCTCGCAGTCGGCGGCCCTGCCGGCGCGGAGCTTCGCCACCTATACCGCGGCTGCAGTGCTTTCGAACAGCGCCACCGGCACGTTGGTGAACACGGCGACGATCGCCGCCCCGGCGGGTGTCGACACCAACGCCGCCAACAACACCTCGACGGACAGCGACCCGATCGGTCTCGAGGCCGACATCACCGTCTCGAAGAGCGCCAATCCGACCTCGGCCGTTCCCGGCGAGGCGGTGGTCTACACGCTCGCGGTCACCAACGCCGGACCGGCGTCGGTGAGCGGCGCCTCGGTGACCGACTCGGGCCTGACCAGCGTGGACTACTCGGCGGTCAGCTGGAGTTGCGTTGGGCAGGGCGGCGCGGTCTGCGGCTCGCCCTCTTCGGGCAGCGGCAATATCAGCCAGTCCGGGAACGTCAATCTCCCCGCCGGCGGAACGGTCACGTACACCATCAATGTCACGATCGCGACCAACGCCGCCGGCACCGCCTGCACCCTGCCACTGACCGGCAACTGCGCCAAGAACACCGGGGCGGCGTCGATGCCGGCGACGTATATCGACCCGACCCCGAGTGATCATTCCGCCACGGTGGAGGTACCGATCTCGCCCAAGGCCGAGCTTTCGATCACCAAGTCGGTCCTGACGCCGGTGGGCTCGATCGCCGCCGGGCAACCGCTGCAGTTCCAGGTCCAGGCGCGCAACTGCGGCCCCAGCAACGTCACCGGGGCGCTCGTACAGGACACCTTCTCGGCCGACTTCACCGGCGCGACCTGGACCTGCACAGCCTCGAACGGCTCGTGCCCGGCGAGCGGCGTCGGCAACCTGAACGCTGCGGTCAGTCTGAACGGCGGCAATCCGGCGAACTGCGCCGGAGCGGGGCAGGCGACCTTTGTCATCACCGGCACGGTTGTCGCCTCGCCGTCGTCAGGGGTGCTGTCGAACGTCGCCAAGATTGTCGTGCCGAGCGGCGTGTTCGATCCGGTGATCGGCAACAACACCGCGAACGTCCAGGTCGTGCTCAAGGCCTCAACCGACATCGCGATCATCAAGACCGACGGCTCGACGCTCGCCGTACCGGGCGAGTCGATCACCTATAGCATCACGGTGTTCAACACCGGCCCGGACGACGCGCAGCTCCTGCAGGTAAGCGACCTCTTCCCGGCGGCGCTGCGCAACGTCTCGTGGACATGTGACTCCGAGGCCCCGGCCCTGGGGACGCTGACCTTCCTCGAGGAGGAGCGGCAGAACTCGACGACCGATCTCGGACTGCTCACCGGCCTCGCTGGCACGCGCGACCTCGCCATGGTGCCGGACGCCGACGGCGTCGGCCCCGACACCGGCGGAAAGTTCGTCTACGCCACCGGCTTCGCCGACAACGCGCTGGTCACTTTCAGCCGGGCCGCAGGCGACGGCGCGCTCACCTACCTCGGCAAGCTCGTCGACAACACGACGCAAGGCTTCCTGACCATCGACGGGCTCGCCGGCGCGAGCGGTCTGGTCGTCAGTCCCGACGCGTTGAACATCTACGTCGCCGGCGAGTCCGATGACAAGGTCGCGGTATTCACCCGCAACACCGGGACCGGCGCCCCGGCTTTCATCGAAGTCGTCGCGCAGGGTGACGTCCAGACCAGCGGCACGGTCGACGGACTCGACGGTGCGCAGGACCTCGCGATCTCTCCCGACGGCAAGCACGTCTACGTCGTGAGCCCGACCCAGGACTCGGTGGCGGTGCTGCAGCGCGACGCAACGCTCTCCGGCCGCCTCACCTGGCTGCAGGTGCTGAAGGACGGCGCGGGTGGTGTCGACGGTCTCGACGGCGCCGGCAGCGCCCGCGTCAGTCCGGACGGCAGGCATGTCTACGTCACCGGCGCGGTGGATGGCGCGGTGGCGGTGTTTACCCGCGAGGCCAGCCCCGCGTCGGCCAACTTCGGCAAACTCACCTTTCTCCAGGTGGTGCAGGACGGCGGGCTGGGTGGCACGAAGCTCGCCGGCGCCGCGGGCATCGAGCTCTCGCCGGACGGCGCTTTCGCCTACGTGGCGGCGGCCGCCGACGACGCCGTCTCGGTCTTCAGCCGCAACACCACGGCGAGCGATGCGCTGAACTTCGGCAAGCTCACCTACCAGTCCGAGCGCCACGAGGGCGAGGCGGCGGGGCTGGGCGGGGTCGCGAGCGGTCTCGACGGTGCGCGGCAGTCGGTGGTGAGCCCGGACGGCCAGCATCTCTACGTCGCGAGTGTCGACAGCGACGCGGTTGTCGTCTTCCAGCGCAACGGCGCGACCGGGAGCCTCAAGTTCATCGACGTCCTGCGTGACGGCGCCGCCGAAGCCTGCGTGCAGCCGACCACCTGCGTTCTTCCGAGCCTCGACAGCGCGGACGCCGTGGTTCTCGACCCCGCCGGGGCCAACGTCTATCTCGCCGCCGCCGGAACCGACAACGCGATCTCGGTCTTCGTGCGCGCCGGCGCGCCGCCCTCCTTCGCTTTCGCCGGCGGCCAGCCCGGCAGCACTCCGCCGGCGCCGGTCGTGAACGGCGTGGGCGGCGTTTCGGGTCTCCAGGGTGTCACCGACGTCGCGGTAGCCGGACCGCACCTTTATGCCGTGAGCTTCGGCGACGCCCAGGAGAGGGGCTCGCTCGTCGCTTTCTCGCGCGACGCCGCGACCGGCGCCCTCACCTTCGTCAACCGCCTGCAGGACGGCACGGGTGGAGTCGACGGCCTCGACGGCGCCTCGGCGGTCGCGGTCTACGACGACAATGTCTACGTCGTCAGCCAGGCGCTCGTCGCGGGCGACAACGCCCTCGCGGTCTTCAAGCGCAACACCGTCAGCGGCGCGGTGACTTTCCTCGAGTTGCACCGGCAGGGCCAGTCCGGCGTCGCCGGCCTGTTCGGCGCGAGCGACGTGGCGGTGAGCTCGGACGGCAGCCACGTCTATGTCGCCGGCCGGACTCCGGGTTCGCTGGCCGTCTTCTCCCGCAACGCGGCGAACGATGGCCGTCTCACCTTCAAGGAGGCGAAGATCGCCGGTATCGGCGGCATCGTCGGACTCCAGGGCGCCCAGGGCGTGGTGCTCTCCTCGGACGACAACCATGTCTACGTCACCGCCTCCGTGGACGACGGCATCGCGGTCTTCGCACGCAACACGAACGGCGGCGACGCCGCCAACTTCGGCCGGGTCACCGAAATCCAGGTCGTGGCGGGGCTGCCGGGCCTCGATCGAGCGATGGGGATCGCGGCGAGCAACGATCCGACCGATACCAACGGCAGCCGCAACATCTATGTCACAGGACACACCGCCGACAGCCTCTCGGTGTTCGATCGCAACGTCGAGCCGGCGAGCGACGACTTCGGCAAGCTGACGCTGGTTCAGGGCTTCAAGGACGGAGTGGGCGGCATCGACGGCCTGAACGGCGCGCGCGCTCTCGTCGTCAGTCCGGACGGCAAGCAGGTCTACGTTGCCAGCGAGGACGACGACGCCGTCGCCGTCTTCTCGCGCGAGGCCACCGGCGGCACGTTGGTCTACGTCGAGTCGCGCTTCGACGGCCAGGGTGGGGTCGACGGCCTCGACCAGGCGTTCGCCATCGCGGTATCGCCGAACAGCCGCGAGGCGTATGTCGCGGGCTTCGGAGACGACGCCATCGCCCTCTTCCGGCGCGCCTCGGGATCGCGCTGCACCGGCGCCGGCGTCGGCACGCTGCTCGACGAGAACGTCGAGATCGCCGCCGGCGGCCAGGTGGTCTACACGATCAAGGCGACGATCGATCCCGGCGCCACCGGTACGCTGGTCAACGAGGCCTACGTCACGGTGCCGGCCGCGATCACCGAGCCGGGTCCGGACTCGAACGGACTGCATCCGCCCGGCGTCTGCACCGACAACGCTTCGGTGCCGGTCATCACCGGCAACAACGGCTGCCGCGACATCGACACTCTGACGCCGCACACCGACCTCGCGATCGACAAGAGTGACGGCGACGATGTCGCCGTTCCGGGCGCGGAGGTCACCTACACCGTGCGGGTGAGCAACAGCGGGCCGAGCAACGTCGTCGGCGCCGCGGTGCATGACGACCTGACAAACATTTTCCCAACCGGAGCGACCTGGACCTGCGTCGCGGCGCCTTCGGGCACACTGACCTTCCTCGGCGCCTACGCCGAGGGCGACGTGCTGCCCGGTCCGCAGACAGTGAGCGGACTCGCCGGCGCGAAGGCGGTCGCGTTCAGCCCGGATGGCGAGCATGTCTACGCCACCGGCCTGGGTGGCGACGCACTCGCCGCCTTCAGCCTCGACGGGGCGACGGGCACGCTCGCCTTCATCGCCTCCTACGTCGACGGCCAGGCTGGAGTCGACGGCCTGAACGGCGCCACCGATCTCCTGGTGTCGCCGGACGGCAAGAACGTCTACGTCGCCGGGCAGGTGGACGACGCGGTCGCGGTCTTCACCCGCGACAGCAACCCCCTGAGCCCGAGCTTCGGGGCGCTCACCTTTCTGGAAATCCAGCAGTCGCCGGCGGTCGCCGGCCTCGACGAGCCGGTCGCACTGGCGATGGACCCGGCCGGCGACACGCTCTACGTCGCCGCCTCCAACAGCAATGCGGTGACCGTGTTCGACCGCAATCCGGCGACGGGCGCCCTGACTTTCGTCGAGACCCAGATCGACGGCGCCGGCAGCGTGACCGGGCTCGCGGGCGCGAGTGCGGTCGCCGTGAGCTTCGACGGCGAGTGGGTCTATGCGACGGGGGAGAACGGCGACGCGGTCGCCGTCTTCGATCGCAATCCGGCCACCGGTCAGCTCAACTTCGCCCAGAGCAAGGTCGACGGCGTCGGCGGTGTCGACGGACTCGCCGTGCCACGCAGTGTCGTCGTCTCGCCGGACGACCTGAACGTCTACGTCGCCGGCTCGGGCGACAGCGCCATCGCGGTCTTCAGCCGCGACATCGTCCTCGGTACCCTCACCTTCGTGCAGGCGGTTCGCGACGGCGTCGGATCCGCCGACGGTCTCGCCGGCGTCTCCGCGCTCGCGGTGAGCGGCGACGGCGGCCTCGGCTTCCACCTTTACGCCGCCGGCTCGGGCGAGAACGCGCTGGGGATCTTCAGGCGCGACGCCTCCGATGCGGGTCGCCTGACCTTCGTGGGAAGCGAACGCGACGGCTCAGGCGGGGTCGACGGACTCGCCGGATCGGCGGACGTCGCGATCTCGCCCGACGGCGGAATCGTGGTCGCCGCGGGCCCGGTGGATGATGCCCTGGCGCTCTTCCGCAGGCCGACCGATTCCTCCTGTTCGAGCGGCTCGGACTTCACGGGACCGGCGATCGTGCTCGACGATGTGGTCAACATCGCGGCGCACAGCGAGGTCGTCTACAAGGTCACCGGGCAGGTCGATCCGGAGCTCTGTCAGGTCTACCCGTGCACGGCGGTCGATCTCATCAACACCGCCACCGCGACAGCCCCGACCGATACCAATGCCGGCAACAACTCCGATACCGACACCGACGACCTCTCGCCGCGCGCCGACCTCGAGATCACCAAGACCGACCACATCTCGGTTTTGCAGGGACTCAATGGCGCCTCGGCAATCGCGGTGAGCCCGGACGGCATGGGGGTCTACGCCACCGGTCTCATCGGCGACGGCGTCGCCGCCTTTACCCGCACTCTAGTTACAGGCGCGCTCACCTTCATCGAGTCCGAGCGCGATAGCGTCGCCGGGGTCGACGGCCTGAACGGTGCCGCGGCGGTGATCGTCTCCGGCGACGGCGCGCAGGTCTATGTCGCCGGCTCCGGCGACAACGCCGTGGTCGTCTTCGCGCGCGATGCCTCGACCAACGAACTGACACAGCTCGACCTCGAGCGCAACGGCTTCAGCGGTGTCACCGGACTCCTCGGCCCGGACGGCCTGGCGCTCTCGAACGACGGCACGCACCTTTACGTGGCGGCGGCGGGCTCGAGCTCGGTGGCAATCTTCGGGCGCGACAACGCGCCCGCGAGCCCGACATTCGGAGAACTGACGTTCATCGGAGAAGTGCGGGACGGCGTTGGCGGTGCGGATGGACTGAATCTGGCCCGCGCCCTCGTCCTGTCGCCGGACGACGCCCACCTCTACGTGGTCGGCGAGGCCGACAACGCCGTCGCGGTCTTCGCCCGCGACGCCGGGACCGGCGGTCTCACCTTCGTCGAGTTCCATCGCGACGGCGAGGCCGGGGTGGCCGGGCTGGCCGGAGCCCGCGCGGTGGCGACATCGCCCGACGGTGCGCAGATCTATGTCGCGGGCGGGACTGCGAACGCGGTCGCGCACTTCGCGCGCCAGACCAGCAACGCGGGCCCCGACTACGGCAAACTGACCTTCGTGTCCGCCTATGTCGACGGCGCCGGCGGAGTCGATGGCGTGCAGGGCGCCGCGGCGATCCTGGTGTCGCCCGATCCGGTTGGCTCCGATCCGGGTGGGCAGCACGTCTATGTCGCCGGGCGCGGCGAGAACGCCGTCGCGGTTTTCACACGCAACGACGTGAGCGGCGCGCTCACCTTCCTCGGCGCGTCGCGCCAGGGCCAGGCAGGGGTCGACGGGCTGACCGGACCGGTCGCCCTCGCCGCCAGCCCGGACGCAGCGCACGTCTACGCGGCCGGAGCAAACGACAATGCCGTGGTGACCTTCAGCCGCGATTGGGACAGCGGCTCGGAGACTGGAACGGGCGCGCTCGCATTCGTCGAAAGCGACCGGAACGGCGACGGCACGGTGGCTCCGGGCGAGACGATCAGCTACGACATCGTGGTGACCAACCACGGGCCGAGCGGCGTCAAAGGCGCCCTGGTCACCGATGTCTTCCCCGGCGGGCTCGACAACGTCTCCTGGGAGTGCTTCAGTCTGGCCGGGTCGGCCACCTGCCTCAACGGCTCTTCGGGAACCGGGGATCTGGTGGCGAAGACGGTGCGTCTGCCCGCCGGCAGCAAGCTTCTGATTACCGCCTCCGGAACGATCAAGCCCGGCGTCACCGGCACGATCGTCAATACGGCGACAGTGGCCGCGCCAAACGGCTTCATCGAGCTTCAGCCTTCGAACAACAGCGCCACCGACGGCGACACCGAGCTCGAGCGCAAGGCCGATCTCTCGATCGACAAGATCGCCTGCAGCGACCCGCTGAACTGCGTGGCGACCGAGGTGAGCGACCTCGTTCCAGGCACCACGATCCACTACGAGATCCGGGTCGAGAATGCCGGACTGAGCGATGCGCAGGGCGCCAGGGTGACCGACATCCTGCCCGAGCTGCTGTCGAACGCGGTCTGGAGCTGCGTCGCGGCGCCCGTGCCGGGCCTGCTCTCGCCCCTCCCGCCGGTAGCTGCGGTGCACGACGGCGACGGCATCGACCCGATCTCGCGCGCCTGCCTGGCGCCGCTCGCCCTGGTGAACGGCCTCGACGGCGCCCGGGCGGTCACGGTCTCTGCCGACGGACTGAACGTCTACGTCGCCGGCGCAACGGACAACGCCGTGGCGATCTTCCGCCGCGACCTGCGCAACGGCACGCTGAAGTTCACTGGACTGGTCGTCGACGGCGAGGCCATTCGCAACCCGGCCTGCGCCGTCACCGGCGCGGTCGACGGCCTGCTCGGCGCCTCTGACGTTGAAGTGAGCGCCGACGGGAACAACGTCTACGTCACCGGTGAGCTGGACGACGCGGTGGCGGTCTTCTCGCGCCAGGCGGTGACGGGCGACCTCAAGTTCGCCCAGTTCCTGCGCGACGGGGTGGCCGGCGTCAACGGCCTCGGCAACGTCCGCGGCGCGGCGGTCTCGCCCGACGGCAAGCATCTCTATACCGCGGCGCGGAGCGACAACGGTGTCGGCATCTTCGCCCGCAACGCCGGGACGGGGCAGCTCTCCTACCTTGGCATCCGCGTCGACGGCACGCCGCAGCCGCCGCTCACCCTCGACGGCCTGGCGGGAGCTTCGGCGGTGGTGGTGAGCCCCGACGGGGCGCACGTCTATGCCGCCGGCGAGACCGACGACGGCGTCGCGGTCTTCAGCCGCAACGCCGTCTCCGGGTTGTTGACCTTCGTTCAGGCGAAGAAGGACGGTGTCGGCGGAATCAATGGCCTCGACGGCGCCCGCGCCCTCGCCTTCTCGGACGATGGGCGTTTCCTCTACGTTGCCGGCCGACTCGACAACGCGATCGCGGTCTTCAGCCGCGATGCCGATTCCTCCAGTGCGACATTCGGCGCGCTCGCCTTCGTCGAAGCGGAATTCGACGGCGTGGGCGGGGCCGACGGGCTGGCTGGCGCCTCCGGTGTCAGCCTGAGCCCGGACGGTGAGCATGTCTACGTCGCTGGCGAGAGCGATTCCGCGGTCGCGGTCTTCGCACGGAACCCGCTGACCGGCGCCCTGACCCCGCTGCCGTCCGCCTTCGACGGCGCCGCCGGCGTAGACGGCCTCGCCGGTGTGCGGGCGGTCGTGGTCTCGCCCGACGGCGAGCAGCTCTACGGCGCTGGCGCCGGTGAAGACGGCCTGGCTCTGCTGCGACGCGGCGACGGCTCGCGCTGCACGGCCTCCGGCTTCGGCTCGATCGACGACAGTGTCGACGTCGTCGCCGGCGGATCGCTGGTCTACTCGCTGTCGGCCGAGCTCTCGCCGGCAGCCACCGGCACGCTGCTCAACACCGCCCGGGTCACCGAGCCCGAGGACGTCATCGACGCGGTGCAGGGCAACAACGTCGTGGTGCACGGCGCTGCGCTGACTCCGGAAGTCGATCTTTCGCTGACCAAGGACGACGGCCAGACCGAGGCGATCCCCGGCCTGCCGGTCACCTACACCATCACGCTGTCGAACGCCGGACCAAGCGACCTCTTCGGCGGTTCGCTCGCAGATCTCTTCCCGGCGATCTTCGAGGATCCGGCGTGGAGCTGTGATGCGAGCTCTGCGGTCGCTTTCATCGAAGCCGAAGTGAACGGCGCTGCCGGCGTCATCGGGCTCGACGGGCCGCGAGGCATCGTCATGGCTCCCGATCCGGACGGCGTCTTCGGCCCTTCGACGGGCGGCGACTTTGTCTACACTGCGGCGCGCAACAGCAACGCCCTCGGTCTCTTCGCGCGCAACGCCGGCACCGGCGAGCTCGCCTTCGTCGCTTCCTATGTGGACGGGGCGGCCGGCCTCGACGGCTTCGGCGGGGCGGGCGGTCTGGCGATCTCTCCCGATGGCAGGAACCTCTACGCAACCGGCGAAACCGACGACGCAATCGCGGTCTTCGCCCGCGATGCGGCGACGGGGGTACTGACTGCGGTCGAGGTCAAGCGGGAGTCCGACCCGGCGATCGACGGTCTCGACGGCGCGACCGCCGTAGGGATCTCGCCCGACGGTCTCCACGTCTACGTGGCGAGCCTCGACGACGATGCGGTTGCGGTCTTTGCGCGGGCTGCCGAGACTGGCGCCCTGACCTACGTCATGCGGGTGAAGGACGGGTTCGGTGGGACGGATCTCGGGACGATCGACGGTCCGGTCGCCGTGGCCGTCACCCCCGACGGCGGGCAAGTGCTGGTCGCGGGCGCACAGTCGGACAGCCTGTCGATCTTCGCGCGCGACCCGGTTACCGGCGCTATTTCGCTGCAGCAGGTCCTTCGTGATGGCGTCGGGGGAGTCGACGGCCTCGACCTCGTCCAGGCGGTGATCGTTTCGCCGGGTGGGCGGTTCGTCTACGCTGCGGGGCTCGCTGACGACGCGATCGCCATCTTCGATCGCGACACGGCAACCGGCGACCTGACGTTCCTCGGTCAGGCAAAGAATGGCCAGCCCGGCTTTACCGGCCTCGACGGCGTCCGCGGTCTGGCGATGACGCCGGACGGCCTCTTCCTCTTCGCCTCGAGCTACAACGACGACGCCGTCGCCATCCTCCAGCGCGACGGCCTCTCCGGTCTCCTGGTCGAGTTGCAGGTGGCGAGGAACGGCCTCGGCGGCGTGGCCGGCCTCGACGGAGCCCGCGCCATCACGGTGTCCCCGGACGGTGGCGATCTCTACGCGGTGGGCGAGCTCGGCGATTCCGTTGCCGTCCTGACCCGCGTCGGGCAGGCGAGCTGCGGTGGATCCGGCGAGACGGACATCGCGGATACGGTGGACGTCGCCGTCGGGGGATCGATCACCTACACGGTACTCGGCACCGTCGATCCGGCGGCCACGGGCCTGTTGGTCAACACGGTCACCATCGCGCTGCCCCCAGGGGTGACGAACGTCGGCGACGCGAGCGCGACGGACACCGACACGCTCACCCCGGTGGCGAACCTGGCAGTGAGCAAGTCGGACGGCGTCACTCAGGCCGTTCCGGGTACCGCGACGGTTTACCTGATCACGGTCACGAACGACGGGCCGAGCGACGCTCCGGCGAGCGCCGTCACCGATCTCCTGCCGGCGGCGATCACTTCGGCGACCTGGGCCTGTCAGGGGAATCTCGGCGGCACCTGCTCCGCCTCGGGCGTGGGCGGCCTGGCCGCCGAGCCCGCAGGCCTGCCGGCAGGCGCGGAGGTCGTCTTCGCACTCGCCGCCTTCATCGATCCGGCGGCGACGGGTAGCCTCGTCAACACGGCGAGCGTCTCGCCCGGAGCCGGGGTCACGGACCCGACAGCGGTGGACAACAGCTCGACGGATACTGATCTGCTGGTGCCGGCGACCGACCTTTCGCTGGTGAAGTCGGTCGACGATTCTCTGGTCGAGATCGGCGATCCGTTGCAGTTCACGCTGGAGGTGACCAACGGTGGTCCGAGCCTCGCTACGGGACTCACGGTCACCGACCTCCTGCCGACAGGCCTGGTGGTCACCTCGGCTGCTGGATCCGGCTGGGTCTGCACACCGGCGCCGACCTCGGTAACCTGTACCCTCGCCAGTCTCGCCGCAGGCGGGACCTCGACGATCCTTCTCGACGCCGACGCTCCGATGGTGGCGGGCAACTTCGTCAACGGGGCCACGGTCTCGGCTCTCACTGCCGACGGCAATGCCGCCAACAACACTGGCACCGCGGCCTTCGCCGTCGTCGTCCTTGATCCGCCGACGGTCGTCGAGGTGAAGACGCTCGTCGGTACCGACGATCGCGTGCTCGACGAGCTCGAGACGGAGCTCGGGCTGATCCTCGGCCTGGACGTCCGCTTCAGCGAGGATCTCTTCGATCCGGCCAACGACACCGACCCCAACGACGTCACCAATCCGGCAAGCTATCGGCTCCTCGAGGCCGGAGTGGACGGTCTCTTCTCGACCTCCGTCTGCGGCGCGACCCTCGGTGACGATCGCTCGATCTCCGTGGACTCCGCCGGCTACGACAACTCGCTCTACGTGGTGACCCTGGGACTCCATGGTGGCCTCCCGTTGGCGGACGGTCTCTACCGCTTGCTCGTCTGCGGTGCGCTCGAAGATCTCGACGGCAACCCGCTCGACGGAAACGGCGACGGAACGCCGGGTGACGCCTTCAGCCGCTACTTCCGGGTGCGCGTCTCCAACCTGATCAAGCGGCCGCACTTCGACTTCGCGACCGACCTCGACTCCTGGACGCTCGAAGCCGGCGGGCTGCTGGACATCGTCCAGGATCCGGTCGACGCCGACGGCTTCGCGCTCTCGGGCTCGGCGCGGCTGCAGAACGTCTCGGGCGCGACCACCCTGCTGCTCGAACAGTGCACGCCCCTGCCGCCGCAGCCGTACTTTGTCCTGTCCGGCCGGGCCCGCACGGCAGCGGTTTCCGGTTCGCCGGTGACCGTCGAAGGGCAGGCGGACTACATTCTCGGCAGCTGCGCCTCGCCGACGGTTCTCGCGAGCTATCCGACCAGTCCGGTAGTGGGCGACACCGCCGGACTCTGGCGGCGCTTTGCCACCGCCCTCGGTCCCGTTCCGCCGGGAGCGACCGCGATCCGCGTCACCTTCGGTGCCGCTAGCGTCGCGGGAGACGGCTTCGACACGCGGCTCGACAGCCTGGCGCTCGCGCCGACGCTGTTCGCCGACGGATTCGAGACCGGCAACACCATCCAGTGGAGTGCGACGGCCCCATGATTCGCAGAGACCTGAGTCGAATGCCGGAGAACCGAAGATGACCCTGACTGCCCGACGAGTGCGTTCGATTTCGCTGCTGCTGCTCGGTTTCGCCAGCGCCACGGTGGGCCGGGCCGGCGTGGCCGAAATCACCCAGACCTTCGTGTTGCAGCCGGGCTGGAACTCGGTCTTCCTCGAGGTCCGGCCGGAACCGAACGACTCCGAATCGGTTTTCGGTGGTCTGCCGCTCGCCAGCGCGTGGACCTGGAATCCCGCCGGTCCGAAAGTCGAGTTCATCGACAATCCGGCGGAGCAGCTCGCGCCGAGCCCGCAGTGGCTGGGCTACTTTCCGCGACCGCGCCCGGAGTTCATCCTGACCAACCTGTTCGCGGTGCAGGCGAATCGCGCCTACCTGCTGAAGATCGACGGCAACGCGCCCGTCACCTGGACGGTGACCGGGACACCCGAGGTGCAGACCTTCCGCTGGGCTCCCGACAGTTTCAATCTGGTCGGCTTTCCTGTCGATCCGCAGCAGCAGCCGACCTTCGGGCAGTACCTCGCGCCATCGCCGGCGCACACCAGCCAGCCGATCTATCAGCTGAGCGGCGGGCAATGGCAGGAAGTCGTCAATCCTTACGCCACCGCGATCCACTCGGGCGAGGCCTATTGGGTCTTCTGCAAGGGACCGTCCGACTACACCGGGCCGATTTCGATCGAGCTCGAGGGTGGAAAGGGGATGGACTTCGCCGCCGGCCTCGACCGCTCCCGGGTGCGCATTCGCAACCTGAGCACCGCTCCGGCGTCGATCTCGCTGACTCAGCTCGCCAGCCCGGCGCCGATTCCGCTCGCGGTTCGCAAGTTCGACCCCGACGAGGTCGAGGTCAACTGGCCGACGCTGCCCCAGACCTACAGTCTGCCGGTGCCCCAGGAGGGAGAGTTGCTGATCGACCTCGCACCCAAGCGCGCGAGTTTCGGCGCGACGGATGTCGGCACCGTCATCGAGATCAAGGACGGCTTCGGGTATCGGCGCCTCCTCGCGGTGAGCGCACGCGGCGTTTTCGCTCCCGCTCCGTTCCAGGCGCGGCGCACGCTCCAGCAAGGCGCGCGGACGCTGGCCATGACGGCTCCGTCGGTGACTCCGCTCGCCGGCCTCTGGGTGGGCAACGTCGCCATTCGGGCGGTCAGCCAGGCGCAGACCGGCTCGCTCACGCCGACTCCGACAGGAGGGCCGTTTACTTTCCGGGTGATGGTCCATGTGGACGCGAGCGGGACCGCCCGGCTGCTCAAGGAGGTCATTCAGCTGTGGAAAGAGGGTACCCGCATCCCGGATCCGGAGAATCCGGGGCTCTTTCTGATCGACGAACCGGGCCGATTCGTCATTCTGACCGACGATAGTCTCGTTCAGAATTTCACCGGCGCCGTGTTGCGCGACGGCGAACCGGTTGGCTACCGGGTCAGCACCACGGCCTACGATTTTGAGCCTCAGTCGCTGGTCATGTCGGGCTCTTTCGGAACGACAGGCACCCTCGGCGCGTCGATCAGCCTTGATGCCGAGGCGCCGACGAATCCCTTCCGGGAAAAGTTTCACCCCGATCACAACAATCGCAACGAGCTCTACACGGAGTTTCTCGAGGAGGCCTATCCGGTCTCGCGCACCATGACCTTCGCCTTCTCGAGCACCGATCCGAGCCAGAGCAGCGGGGCGAGCTTCGGCAGCAACCAGATGGGCGGCACGTATCACGAGACGATCAGCGGACTGCACCGCAACGACATCGTGGTCGAGGGCATCTTCTCCCTCAACCGCGTTTCGGTGGCGCCGGTGCTGAATGAGTAATCGGGAGAAGCTTCGTGCTCCGGATCGAGTCGGACAGCAGGACCTGGAGGTTGGCACCATGATCGTCGCAAGACCGAGGTGGGCGTTCGTATTTCTCGCAGGGGTCCTCGCGACCGCCGCCGTGTCGCCAGCGTCCGCACTCTGGCCAGCCTCGGGCGGCGGTCCGCTGAACGACTCCGCCTTTGCGACCGTCACCGACCAGAGCGGCAATGTCTACGTCGCCGGCGAGTTCCGCGGCAGCGCCCTCTTCGGCAGCACCTCTTACTCGGCGCAGGGTCTCTCGGACCTCTTCGTCGCCAAGTACTCGCCGGACGGCGCCCTGATCTGGGTTCGTACCGGCGGCGGCCCGTCGGTCGACCGCGCGACCGCGGTCACCGTGGATGCGGCGCAGAACGTCTACCTGACCGGATACTTCACGACCTCGGCGGCGTTCAACAACCTGCCTTCGAGCGGCGTCTCTTCGGTCACTCTCCCGGTCAGCGGCAACTCCGTGACTCCCGATCGTCACGAGTGGTTCATCGCCCGCCTGCAGGCGAACGGCGACTGGTCCTGGGCGCGGCAGATCGGCGGCGCCGGGCAGGACGAGGGCTTCGGCATCGCCATCGCCCCGGGCGTCGAAGATCCCAACAACCCGATCGCCGACGGTGTCATCGCGGTCGGACGCACCAGCTGTCCGCGTCTCTACGAGGGCGACGGCGACATCTCGCCCATCGGCGGCAGCGTGACCTGCGGCAAGCCATCGGGTCTCGCGGTGCGGATCGACACCGCCGGCAACTGGCTCTGGGCTCTCGAAGCCGGGCAGGCGAACGCCAGCGAGTGGCTTACCGGGGTCACGGTCGACGCCAACGGTCTGGTCTACGTTACGGGCGTCTATCAGGAGAACTCGAGCATCGCGACGGCTTCTTCGACGAATTTGCCGTTCACCGGAATTCCCGCCGGCGGAACGCTCGAGTTCTGGCAGAAGTACTCGTTCGAGGATACCGGTACGTGCTGGGACGCCGGCGTCCTCGAGTACACGACCGACGCGGTGAACTGGTACGACATTCTCTCCGGAGCCGGCGACAACGATCCGACGACCTCGGCCGGGAATCCCGCCCGCTTCACCGCCGGCGGCTACACCGGGGTCACCGTCAACGGGGTCAATCCGCTCGGTCTCGGGCGAAGCGCCTGGTGCCGGACGAACCTCGGCTACACGAAGTCCACGGTGAATCTCGCCGACTTCTCCGGCCAGAGCCCGCGCTTCCGCTTCCGCATGGGCTCGGACGCCTTCGTCGGTGCCACCGGCTGGAACGTGGACGACGTCCTGATTCGGGACGGTGCCCTGAACACACTGTTTACGGACAACATGGAGAGCGGTCCGTCGAAGTGGTCGGTTTCGTCGCCGGTGGGCACCACTGCGCCCTGGTCGATCTCCAACGGCGATCCGCACCTGGGCGCGAACGCCTGGTTCGTCGCCGATCCGGCGGTGACCTCCGACCATCGCCTGCAGATGATCAACGCGGTGGCCCTCCCCGAGGGCAAGCCCTCCTACTTCATCGCCAAGATCGGCGGCACCGAGGTCAACACGCCGTTCTGGCAGTGGGCCACGCCCATGGGGCAGGGGATTTCGGTCGGCGGGATCGCGATCGACAACTCCGGCAAGCTCTTCGTCGCTGGCACCTCGGAGAACGCGCCGTCGACCTTCGGCGGGCAGACACTCGCCACGAACGGCGCGTTCCTGGCCAGGCTGCAGGACAACGGTGGCAGCTTCACCTGGAACTGGGTGCGCGGCGCGACCGGCGGGCAGGGCAAAGCCGTGGCGCTCGCCGGCGGCGGCGATGCCTTCCTTTTCGGCCAGTACGCCTCGAACACGACGACGTTCGATCCGGTTCAGAGCGATCCTTCGAACGATGCTTCGACGACCGGTTCGGTGACGCTGCCAGCGTTCGGGGGCGCGCGCGACCTCTTCGTGGCGCGGATCGCCGGCGCGGGTTCGAAGTGGCGCTGGGTTCAGAGCGCGCATCCGGCCGGTGGCACCGAGACGGCCGGCGGAATTGCCGCCGGTACCAACAGCCAGCTCTACGTCGTGGGTGACTACAACGACACCACGACCTTTGGCACGGTGGCGATCCCGACGCAGGGCGGCAGCGACGTCTTCGTCGCCAACCTGAGCGCTTCGACGGGCGCCTGGTTCATCGTCGATTTCCAGCACTGGACCGTCGGCACGGAGGTCATTCCGCCGCCGGGCGCAGCCTGCCTGAACGACCCGGTCGCCGGAGTTCCGGAGATCGTCGTCGCGGGCGGCGGTCAGGGACTGGGAAACTACTTTTACTGGAGCCCGCCCGGAGCCAGCCTCCCGGCCGACAACCGCGGCCATCTCTACGCAGTCCAGCCGGCCGGCGCCGAGATCAAGTGGAAGGTGAGTTGCTCGCTCTCCGATCTCAACCGTCTGGTTCAGACCGGGCTCAGCGATTGGCCACGGCATCCGGATACCGGCGAGCTCTTCTACTGCGGCGACGCGGCGCCGACGCTGCCGTTGGTGGCGCCCGGATCCTGCATTCAGCCGCACATCTCCGGGGCCTCGGTCAACATCGAACCGGCGGGAAGCAATATCGCCTATTCGAATCTGGTGCAGCTATCGATCGCCGACCGCAGCACCGACGCCGCGGTCACCGTCGGCGGCGAATTCCAGTCGCGCTTCACCGCCACCGTTCCGGGTTACAGCGTCATGCTCTTCACCGGCGCTCCGCCGTCACGCGATCTTCTGACCCATCCACCGATCATCCAGATCGTCCGGACGCTTCCTTACGACACCGGGCTGTCGATCGGTGGTCAGCCGGTGTTCACCGACGGAGTGACCTGCGAGATCGGCAAGGAGATCGTCGAGCCGACCCACGAGGAGCACGGTGGCAGGAACGGCTTCGTCATCTTCGACCGCGCCTACTTCGACGGCGACGGCTCCGACCGGGCCTACGACCGGGCGACCCGGCTCGGCCAGATCGTGCCCGTGAACCAGGTACCGATCGATTCGAGCGGCCAGGATCTGATGGCGGTCGCCTGGTACCGGAAGGACGCCCGCACGGTCGCCTGGCCGGTGAAGTCGAAGCGCTACGACTGCCAGTGGCCCGCCGCGTCGGACAAGATCATCATCGCGAGCGAGCTCGGCTCGGAAGTCCTCGGGCAAGTGCCTCTCGATCCGCTGGTCTTCACCGGCATGCGGATCTACAACCAGCCCGACCGGACGAGGTCGGGCTTCAACCCGAACGACGAGCACGCCATCTTCGCGCCCGCCAACTCGTCGAGCGGCTTCAACGCGATCTTCGCGCTGCGCAGCGACTTCAGTGAGGCGGAGCGCAACAAGACCTCGAAGCCGTACACCCTGCTCAAGTACATCCGGACCGACAACCAGAAGTGGGCTTACCGCGCCTACCAGGTCGTCGCCACCGGCGGCGGCTACAACACTTTCCAGTACACCGGCACGGCCGGAAACGCCGTCTTCGCGCCCTACCCGGTGCGGCTCCTCGGCAACTGCGCCCAGAGCGACGCCACCGGCAAGCCGGCCTTCAAGGACTACAAGAACCAGGTTTGGGCGAAATCGGCCGGGACGATGATCGGCGAGTACTGGTATCCGCTGCAGCCGACCTTCTACTACGACCGTGATGCCAACAATGTCGCCGACGCCTCGACCCCGGACTGCATCGCCTGGCTCGGTGGCATCACCGACGACCCGGTCGACGTCGCCTACAACATCGTCTGGCCGACCAACGCGCCGGTGCTGCTGGTCGGCGAGACGCTGCTCGGCTCGAAGCGTGGGCTACCCGAGATCGCGGCGCAAGCTGCGGTCGAGATCGTCTTCGACGAGAAGCAGCAGCGCACGGTCGACAACCTCGTCTACGACCCGACCAAGTCGCTGGTGCGGCTGATCGATCCGCTGAGCCAGCGCTTCGTCTACCTGAACGCCATTCCCAGCACGGTCGCCACGACCCTCGATCCGACGACGGGCAAGTTGATCCCGATCGGCAATTCCGCGGGTACGATTCAGCTGCCGTCGACGATCGTGTCGCGAATGTCCTACGACTCGCTCAACAAGAAGCTCCTTTTCGAGGGCACGCTCGATGAATCCGGAGCGGGTGATCCGCTGCTGATGATCAACGTTCTGACGGACAGCGAACGCGTCCGGCTGAAGAAGCTCGATGGCGGCGACGGCAGCGAGGTCACTGACTTCACCGGCAGTTGCGGCACGGTCGCCGCGAATTGCAACTGGGACCAGGCGATCGAGAGCCTGTACCAGCTGAGCCGAAACCCGAACCGCCTCGACCTCGACCTCGCGTCGCATCGCTGCACTCTGCAGAACCAGGTCGACCCGGGGACCGGCCTCACCGTGCCGGCGATCGTCTGCGCGACGCCGCACGACGGAGCGGTCGACCGGGAGCTCCTTCTCGGCCTGCAGGACCCCGACAATGACGGCACGCCGGAGGCGCTCCAGGTCGTCGGCTTCACCCCGGCGCTCACCGCCGGCTTCGCCCAGGGCACCGGCTTCGTCACGCTGGCGTTCAACAACGACATCACGCTCAACCCGCTGCCGGTGAGCCTGAACGTCATCCGGGTCGAATGCCTGCAGATTCCGCCCGACCAGGAGAGCACCTACCAGGGACAGATCAACGTCCTGCCGCCGGACAACGTCTTCGCCGAGTCGTTGACGCTGCGCCACAGCGGTGACTTCGCCGGCAACGCCGACGGCATCGAGTTCGAATGGTTCGTCCATCCCGACGAGGGCGGACTGCCGCCTTCGCCCCTGCCGGACCCGGAGAACGGTCAGCTGAACGGCTGGCTGCAGTTCACCCAGATTCCGAATCCGGTGGGTGCGCTCGACATCACGATCGAGGGTGCGAACCTCCAGACCCTTTCCGACAACTGGTTCGTGACCCGGTATCGCTACGTCGATCCGCCGCTGGATGCCGGTGCGGATCTCCTCGACGGCACCAGCGACGACGCCCCGCTCTGCGGCGGCAGTTGGAGCGTCTTCGCCGGCCAGCCCGGCGCGACGGCGCTCGATCCTCGGGCGCAGCTCGCCGAAGGCTGGATCAAGCGGGTGGTGCGCGGACTCAATCCGTTCGAAGCGCGGGTACAGGACTTCCACGCCGCGGAGACCAACACCTACTCGAGCATGCTCGTTCAGCTCGGCGAGCGCTACGAAGGCGACATCGCTTTCAACCCCGACGCCGGGAACCTGAACAGCATCGGGCTCATCGAGGCCTACACGACGGTCCTGAAGCGCGGCATGAACTTGTCGATCGATGGCACGCCGCCGATCGACTACGCGCCGGCGAACCAGGCTCTGCTCCTCGTCGCCGCGCGGATCGCCGACTTCTACACCCTGCTCGGCAACGAGGCGTATGCCGACGCGCAGGATCCGATGATCGGCTTCGGCACCGGCAGCGACGTCTACGGCACTCTGGCGCCGACGATCTTCGCCTTCCAGAACCAGCTCGACTCGCTGCTCTCCGAGGAGTTGTCCCTGCTGCGCGGTCGCGACAACTCGAACACGAATACCTCGGCGCGCCCGGTCTACAACCGCCTCTACTGGAACTTCACTTCGGGCGACGGCGAGTTCGCCTACGCTCTGGGCTACAACATCACCGACCAGAATCTCGACGGCAACGTCAACGAGTTCGACGCCCGCATCCTCTTCCCGCAGGGGCATGGTGACGCCTGGGGGCACTACCTGACGGCGATGACGACCTACTACGGTCTGCTGCGGCATCCGTTCTACACCTGGCTGCCGCGGCCGGAGGCGGTGACGGTGGCGGGCGTGCCGATCCAGGTCGACTTCCTCGACGAGCGCAAGTTCGCCAAGGTCGCCGCGATGAAGGCGCGAGCCGGCGCCGAGATCGTCAACCTCACCTATCGCTCGGCCTACGTCGAGGATCCGGCGGGGCAGTGGCAGGGCTACAAGGACACCGACACCGATCGCGCCTGGGGCCTTTCGGAATGGGGAAAGCGAGCCGGACAGGGGGCCTACTTCGACTGGGTCGCCGGCAACGCCATCCTTCCGTCCGAGGATCCCAATCCAGACCACCACGGAATCCAGAAGGTGGACCGCGCCTCGATCAAGGAACTGGCCGAGATTCTCACCCAGGCGCAGAACATCCAGGCCAAGGTCGACGAGGCCGATCGCGGCCTGAACCCGCTCGGGCTGGCGAAGGGGGTCGTGCCGTTCGACATCGACCCGTCGTTCCTCGACGTCGGCTCGACGATCCAGGGGCAGACCCACTTCGAGCAGGTCTTCCTGCGCGCCGAGAAGGCGTTCAAAAACGCGGTTGCCACCTTCAACCACGCGAATCTGCTGACCGAACTGATCCGCCGGACGCAGGACTCCTCCGACTCG
>JBDSRU010000246.1:0-5665 GCA_039929145.1 Thermoanaerobaculia bacterium | reverse complement strand
GCCTTCGTTCTTCTTGATGAGATGGGCGCGGCCGTTCCCGCCGCTGAAATCGCTCCAGGTGCCCTCGACCTTGAAGCGTCCGTTTTGCAGGCAGATGGCCCGGTCGCCATCGGGGACGCAGGCTCCGATGAGCAGGGGGTCTTCGCGCTCGATCCGCTGGGGTGCACCCGGAGCAGGCAGGTCGAGTCTCGTATCGATGGACTCGGAAGCGGGACCCGAACCATCGCAATGGAAGATCGTCTCGATGTCGAGATGCCCGTTGGAGTTGTATCCCAAGGGGTTGTGGTACGTCAGGGTTTGAAGCGTCGCGGTGTTGCGGATGACCAGGTCGATCTCTACGTTCGACAGCGCGCGCCAGAAAACCCAGTAGCTGCCGGTGCTGCTGCAGCCGTCGATGATCTTGACGATGAGCTCGTTGCTCTGCGCGTTGAAGAACCAGAAGTCGCCGGACTCGTTCGAAAGCCCGCTCGCCTTGCCGGTGCCGCTGCGATCCTGGAAGTCCCGCCAGGTCACGCTGACATTGAACTTGTCGTTCTGGAGGCAGAGGGTGGTCGCGTCCGGCGTGCAGTCATCGGGCTCAGCCTCGGGGGGACCGGAAAGAAAGAGCTCGACCTCGTCGTTCACCAGCTCGTCGGCGGCGTAGAGCACGTCGTAGCTGTTCACCGGGGAGATCTCGTAGGCCGGCGTGCCGGCGACCGCGACGACGACGTCGCCGCCGGGCGCCAGGTGGCTGCTGACGTTCTCGACCGCTCCGCCCGCCAGAGGCACCCGCAGGAGCTCGTCCACGCCGTCGTCGTCCTGATCGGCGCCGTAGACCACCCAGGCGCTGCTCGCGCCAATGCGGAAATTCTGCACATCGCCACCGGAGGCCAGCGTTCGGTTCAGTCGCGCGACCGTACCGCCGCCGATCGGCACGCTCCAGAGCTCGTTCAGCGTGTCGACGCTCTGGTCGGCCCGGTAGACGACGCGCGCGCCGTTGGGGGAGATCGCCGCCTCGAGGACGTCGCCGCCGGGAGTCAGCGTGCTGTTGAGCCGGATCGGAAGGCCCCCGCCGATCGGCACGCTGTAGACCTCGATGACATCGCTCTGGTCCTCGTCGGAGCGGTAGACGACCTTGGCGCTGCCGGGCTGAATCAAGAAGCCAGTTTCCACATCTTCGCCGGGCGCCAGGAGGCCGTTCAGCTGAACGGCTGGGCTTCCGCCTGCAAGCGGCGCACTATAGAGGTTGTAGGTAAAGAGGTTCGTCTGGTCGGCGCGATAGATCACCCGGCTCGAATCGGCGCTGATCAGGAAGTTCGGATCGACCGATGCGCGCGTGACCAGCGCGCCGTTGAGCTTGGTGGAGGTCCCGCCGCCGATCGCGACGCTGTAGAGATCGTACGATTCGTCGACCTCGTCGTCAGCGATGTAGACCACCCGCTGCCCGTTCGGACTGATCTGGAAATAGGAATCGACGGCGCCGGAAGTGGAGAGCGGGGTGCTGATTTTCTCGACTTCGCCGCCGTCGGCGGGAACCGAGAACAGCTCGTAGCGGTTTCCAGACCGGCCGGCCAGATAGACCACGGTCTGGCCGTCGGGACTGACGGCGATCTCCTCGACATTGTTGTCGATCTGCAGCGGGGCGCTGAGCTTCGTCGAGCTCCCGCCGTCGATCGAAACGCCGAACAGCTCGTAGCGCAGAGTGGTGAGGGCGTCGGCGGTGTAATAGACCCGGTCGCTGGTCGTGGAGATCTGGAAGCGAATGACGTCGCGATTCGGCGCCAGCGCCGGATTGAGCTTGGTCGCCACGCCGCCGCCGATCGGAACGCTGTAGAGCTCGAGTTGCCCGACAGTGTCCTGATCGACCAGGTAGACCACCCTCGAGCTGTCCGGGCTGATGGCGAAAGTCATGAACTGGCCGGGCGTCGGGACCAGGATGTCCGACAGGCGGACGGGACTTCCCACGCCGGAGAGGGCGACGCTCCAGAGCTCGATGGCGCTGTCGGTATCTGCATCCTGGCGGTAGACGGCGTACTGGCCGTTGGGGCTGATCTTGGGCGCGGTCGTGCCGAAGTTGATGTCGCTGAACGCCTGCCCCTCGCTCAACTGAGTCGAAGCCGCACCGGACGGGCTCGCCGTGACGCCGGCCGCGAGGAGGACGAGAGCTGCTGAAATCAGGCGACACTTGGACAATTCGACTTCCTTTCAGGGAGCTCTGCGCTCCAATTGTGGGGTACTTCCTTCGCTCGCTGAAGATAGCGGACGCGAACGCCGCCGAGAAGGGCCTGGATCACTGCGCCGGACTGCCGCCGTGGTCAGGGGCCGGGTCGGTCGCATCGAGGGTCGGGAGGCAAGAGACGTCGCCTAGAGGTAGAGGCGCCTGGGGTCGAGCTCGTGGCGGAGGAGGTGGAGCTCCTCGGCAGTGGGCGGTGGGGTGGTGGCGAGTTCGGGCGCGATCGCGGGTTCCCAGCCGAGGTTGGCGCGCACCTGGTCGAGCGTGGCGCCCGGGTGGAGGCTGGTGACGCGCATCTCGCCGCCCGCGAAATCGTAGAGAGCGAGGTCGGTGATGACGCGCTGCGGCCCGGCTCCGCGCATTCCGAGGCGCTCACGCTCGCCCGCGACTCCCAGATGCCCCGGACTGGTCACAAAGTCGAGCTGCGCCGGGAAGCTCTTCTTCGATTGCGCGGCGATGCACAGCACTCGCCTGGCGTGGATCGCGATCTCGCACGCCCCGCCGCTCCCGGGGAGCCGGACTTTCGGATGGGCGTAGTCACCAATCACCGTGGTGTTGAGGTTGCCCCGGCGGTCGATCTGCGCGCCTTGCAGGAAGCCGACATCGATCTTTCCTCCCTGCAGGTAGTTGTAGAAGATCTCCGACATGGAGGCCACGGCGATCGAGTTCGTGACCAGAGCCGGATCGCCGATCGACACCGGGATGCGCTCCGGGACCGCGCCGACGGCGCCCGACTCGTAGATCAGAACGAGTCTCGGCGCGTGCAGGCGGCGGGCGAGATTACAGGCGAGGTTCGGCAGGCCGATGCCGACGAAGACCACTTCGCCGTCGCGGAGCTCCCGGGCCGCGGCCGAGACCATCAGCTCCGAAGGCGTATAGCCGGTGTCAGTGGAACGGGTCGGAGCGGATTCGGTCTCAGTAGCCATAGTTCACCGGCGCCGAAAACTGCGCGCGGGCCTCGAGCCGGGTCAGGCGCTCGCCCATCCTGCGCACGTACTCCGCCCGATCGGCGACTCCGAAGACCCACTCTTCGAGCCAGGCGTCGAGCTTCGCCGCCTCCTGCGAGACCTCGCGCCAGGCGATGTAGAAGTCGTTGTCGCGGTCGTAGTAGCCCTGCGCGAAGGACGGGTGGCAGCCCCAGGGCTCATGCACCACCGCGGAGACGATGAAGCCGGGCAGGAGCGTGCGATTGGGGTCGGCCCGGACCACCGCCTCGTCGACGATCTCCTCGGCGACGACGATCACTTTCGAGGCTGCAAAGGCGGCCTCCTTCTGCACGCCGAGCAGGCCCCAGACCTGGCAGTTTCCCTCGCGGTCGGCCCGCTGCACGTGGATGATGGCGACGTCCGGGTTGAGTGCCGGCACGGTCGCCAGGCGCTCGCCGGTGTAGGGGCAGGTGATGTCGCGAATCTGCTCGTTGACGAGCGGCAGGTCGCTGCCGGTGAAAGTTCGGAGCGGCAGAAAAGGCAGCCGTGCGGCGCCGGCCTGGAATCGCGCCACCATGCCGAAATGAGTGTACTCCTCGAGCTCGAGCGCGCAGGGTAGGCCTTGCTCGACCGCCCGCCGCAGCGCGTAGAGCGGGCCGGCGCCGGGATTTCCAGCCCAGGAGAAGACCAGCTTGCGCGCGCAGCCGGCGGCGATCATCTGCTCGTAGACCAGGTCGGGCGTCAGTCGGCAGAGCGTCAGGTCGCGCTTCCTCTGACGGATGATCTCGTGCGCGGCGGCGAAGGAGATGAGATGGGTGAAGCCCTCGATGACCAGCACCGCGCCGTCGTCCACGAAGCGCCGGACCGCTTCGGCCATCGGCATCAGCTTCGAAGGATCGCTGGTCGACCTCAGGGATTCGGTCAAGAAAAGCTCCAGGAAGAGGCTCAAAATCGAGTCACCGTCGAGTCTAGCAGCCGCCTCGACGGGTCCCTCGGGCGCGCTGCGCCGTACCCAGGAACCCGCGGCGCGAGGACAATTCGGGATTCGGGTTCGCCAGGCGAGGCGCTGGCCCCTCCTTCCGGAAGAGAGCGCGTAGAGTCGTGACATGGATCCGACCCGGAACAGGGAGATTGAGGAGCTCTTCGCCGCGGCGCACGACCTGCCCGCCGAGGAGCGCGAGAGCTGGCTCCACCGGGAGATCCGGGATCCGCTCCTGCGAGAGGAGATTCGGGAGCTGCTCGGCGCCGCCGGCGAGCTCGAGAGTCCGCTCGACCGGCCTCTGGCCGAGGTCGCGGCGCTCACTGCTGGAGTCGAGGAGGGGCCGCCGCCGGCAAGTCTCGTCGGGCGCAGGTTCGGGGCCTACCATCTCGAGGCGCTGATCGGCCAGGGCGGCTCGGCGGCGGTCTACCGGGCCACCCGTGACGTCGGCGGAGCGCGCCAGATCGTGGCGGTCAAGATCCTGCGGCGCGGCCTGCACGCCGAAGAGGAGCACCGCCTCTTCCTGCGCGAGCAGCGCCTGCTGGCGCGCCTCGAGCATCCCGATATCGCGCGCTGGATCGACGGCGGCGTGACGCCCGAGGGCATCCCTTTCCTGGTGGTGGAATACTTCGAGGGCGAACCGCTGACCGTCGCCTGCGAGCGTCGCAGGATGTCGCGTCAGGCGCGCCTCAGGGTTTTCGTCCAGTTGTGCCGTGCGGTCGAGGCGGCGCACGCGGCGCTCATCGTGCATCGCGACCTCAAACCGCAGAACATTCTCGTCGGCGCGGCCGGACAGCTCAAGGTGCTCGACTTCGGAATCGCCAAGCTCCTCGACGAAGCTGACGGCGATCAGAGCCTGACGGCCTCGGGACGCCTGACTCCTGGCTACGCCGCGCCGGAGCAGATCGACGGCGGCGCCATCACCGTCGGCACCGATGTCTTCGCTCTGGGGGTGCTGCTCGCGGAGCTTCTGCTGGGGCGCCGCCCGTCGCGCCAGGAGCTGGGGATCCGCGCCTTGCGCGGCGCCGGACTCGCGCCCGCGGAGCTCGCGCATGTCGTCGGCCAGGCCTGCGCGCCAGAGCCTCCACGGCGCTACGGCAGCGTCGCGGAATTGCGCGAGGACGTGGAGAGGCTGATCGCCGGCGAGCCGGTGCGCGCCCATCCTCCGAGTCTCTCCTACCGCACGCGCAAGTTCGTCGCCCGGCACCGGGTGGCGGTTGCGGCGACGGTCCTCGTCGTGGTTTCGCTGGCGACGGCGACGGTCATCGTCGCCGCGCAGGCCGGGATCGCGCGCGACCAGGCACATCGCGCAGCGCGCGCCGCGGCCACTTCGAAGGCGGTGCAGGAGTTCATGGTCGGACTGTTCTCGAGCGCTGCCGAGCAGTTGCCGCGCGACCGCGTTCCCACCACCCGCGAGCTGCTCGACCTCGGTGTGGCGCGGGCCCGGATCGACTTCGCCGCCGAGCCGGACGTGGCCATCGACTTGATGCGCCGGTTCGCGCAGAGCTACTCGGCGCTGCAGATCGCCGACCGCGCGGTGCCGGTGGC
>JBDSRU010000245.1:0-7127 GCA_039929145.1 Thermoanaerobaculia bacterium | reverse complement strand
AATCCCTGGATGTCGCCCCCAGTCGCTCCCGCAGTGACATCCCGGACCAGATAGGTACCTTTGAGTGTTCCATCGCTGCGCCACAACTCTCTACCGTTGATCCCGTCGTCGGCGGTAAAGAAGACCTGGCCGGCAGCGGCTACCATCTGGGCTGGCGCCGAGGAATCGGCACCTGGCCGAAGGTCGCGGACAGCTCGCGTACCCAGCGCGGTGCCGTCGGAAATCCAGAGCTCGGTTCCGGTGACACCGTCGTTTCCAGCGAAGAGAACGAACCCACCGAGGGCAGCCAGGTGCTCCGGGCCGGTCAGGGCACTGGCCCCGCATTGTCCCGGACAGACGTCCCTGATCAGGTAAGTGCCGAGAGCCGTCCTGTCGGTCCGCCAGAGCTCTCGGCCGTGAATGCCGTCGTCGTGCAAGAAGTAACCGACGCCTTCGACGTCGAGGAAGCGCGGTGCGAACACGCCACCGAAGCTCCAGTCGGGCCTAGCTGCGGTCTGCAGATCCGCCACCATGTACGCCGGCTGCGCACCGATGGCGCCGATCGCGCAGAGACTGGCGACGGAGGTGGTAGCCAGGAGCGAAGCAAGGCTGGGTAGGCGCATGAGCGGGGGCTCCGCGGGCCATTCTACGCCGCGCGGCCGGCTCAGCCGCGAGCGGGTTCGCCTGGATCGCCGGGGGGCCACCGCAACGCCGGATCGCCGCCGGGCAGCCCGAGGTGGTCCATCAGGCGCAGGGCGTAGGCGTCGAGGAACTGCTCGAGCGTCTCGCCTCCGAGGTAGAACGCGGGGATCGGCGGCGCGATGATCGCACCTGCCCAGACGAGGGTGCGCAGATTCTCGACATGCACGAGGTTCAGCGGCGTCTCGCGAAAGCCGAGCACCAGCGGCCAGCGCTCCTTGAGCGCCACCGCGCCGGCGCGCTGCACGAGTGTCGCGGCCGCACCCGAGGCGAGCGCTCCGAGTGTCCCCGAGCTGCAGGGCAGTACCAGCGTGCCCGCCAGCCGGTAGGAGCCCGAGGCGATCGGCGCGTCGAGCTCGTTGTCGCGGTGCACGACGATCTTGGCGGTCGATTCTGCGGGAAGCTGCGCCGAATCGATCAACGCTTCGGCACCGGTGCGATCCCGCCCAAGCTCGTGGAAAAGCACCTGGCTGGCGCCTTTCGAAACCACCACATGGAGGCGCGTGACATCGCTGCGGCGAGCGAGAGCGCCGAGGAGGTGGCGCGGCAGGAGCATTCCGGAGGCGCCGGAGACGAGCAGGGCGATGTTCATGGCGCGTGCGGCCAGTCTAGCGAACTGACGAGCCATGAGCTGTGCGCTATCTTTTGCCTACGGTGGCCATCGACGAGCGCCCGCTGGCGCGCTGGACCCAGGGAGAGCGCGCGGTCCTCGTGCTCTGGGTTCCGCTCGTTCTGTTCGCGGTCGCCTTCCAGCTCGGCAGCCGGGCGCTCTTCGATCCGGACGAAGGACGCAACGCCGAGGTGATGCGTGAAATGAGCGTCTCCGGCGACTACTTCGTGCCGCGGCTCAACACCCTGCTCTTCCTCGACAAGCCGTTCCTCTACTTTGCCGCGGGCGGAGTCGCGGTGACCACCCTGGGCGCGAACGAAGTGGCCGTGCGGCTGCCCGGTGTCCTCTGCACCCTGGCTCTCGCCATCGGCGTGGGCGCGCTGGCGCGACGCTGGTGGGGCGGCCAGGCCGGAGCGCTCGCCGCAATCGCCACGGTGGCGGCGCCACTGCCTCTCCTCTACTCGCAGATCGTGATCTTCGACGCCATGCTGACGCTGTGGATCTGCACCGCGGTGGGGGCGTTCTACCTCGCGGTGGACGAAGAGGAGGTGCCCTCCGCGCAGGCACTCGCGGCGCGCTGGGCGCTGGTGGGATGGACGGCGATCGCGCTCGGTATTCTCACCAAGGGCCCGGTCGCCCTGCTGGTGCCCCTCGCGGCGGTCTTGCCGTGGGCGCTCTGGCGCGGACGGGCGCGGAGGATCGTGGCGCGCGGTGCGCCGCTCGTCCTCGTCGCCGTGATCGCCCCCTGGCTCTGGGCGGTGAGCCGCGCCGATTCCGACTTCCTCCACTACGCCCTGGTGACCGAGACCTGGAGCCGCCTGACGAGCAACGAGCTCAAGCGCGACGCGCCGGTCTGGTTCTACCTGCCGGTCGCGCTGTTCGGCATCCTGCCCTGGTCGGTCGTGCCGATCGCGGGGTGGAGGCGGGTTCTCGCAGCATGGCGCGCGCGACGTCCGGAGTATCGCTTCCTGCTGGTCTGGTTCGCGGTGCCCTATCTGCTCTTCTCTTTGATGCACTCGAAGCGCGTGCACTACATTCTGCCCGTGGTGCCGGCGCTCGTTCTGCTGTCGATTGGACTCTGGATGGCGACCGCGCGCGGCGACCGCCTGCCCGGCGTAAGGGCCGCGGCCCTCGTCTGGCTGCCCCTCGGGTTGGCGATGCTGGCGCTCGGTCTCGGGTTCGCTCCGCGCCTGCTGGCGCGAGTCGACGGAGCAACTCCGGAGACGGTCGCCGGTGTCGCGCTGGCCCTGGGCGCCGCATGGACCTTGAGCGGCGCTGTCGCGCTCGCCTCCAGCCGATCGCTGGTGCGCGCGTTCTGCGCCCTGACCCTGCCTCCCCTGGCCCTCCTCTTGTTCTCCTCCCCTTTGGCCGCCGTCATCGGCGAGCGGCGTTCGGCGCGCGAGCTCGCGCGCTTGATCGAGAGCGACTACGGGAGAGGCATCGAGGTCGTGGCTGCCGAGGCCTTCCCGGCTTCGCTGCCTTTCTATCTCGGACGGCCGCTGGTCCTGGAGTCGATCGACGGCGATCCACTGCGCAGCAACTACATCCTGCGTCGCTATCCGCAGATGCTCGACGACAGCGGCCCGCTGCGCTCCCCCAGGTGGCTCGCCGGAGCGATTCCGGACTGTGCGATGCCCCGCGCCTTCGTCGTCCGCCGGCAGGACCCGGAGCTACGAGAGCTGCTTGCTGCCGCGGGCCGGCCCATGAACGAAGCTGGGCGCGGCTTCGTCGTCTTCGGCCCCTGCGCCGCCACCGCCACAGAGGTACTAGAGAAAATGCCGCAGGAGCCGGGGGCGCCACTTTCTCCAGCACCCGTACTTCCGGCGAAAGCCATCCAATGAGTGGGGGGGCGGTGAGCGAAAGCGGGAGCGAACCAGGGCTGGTCTATTCCGTCGTCGTGCCGTTCTACAACGAGGCCGAGACCGCCGCCGCGCTCATCGCCGAGATCGAGCTCGCGATGCGCTCCCTGGGCGAGCCTTGGGAGCTGCTGATGGTCAATGACGGCAGCCGCGACTCGACCGGTGAGATCCTCGCCGCGGCCGCCGCGGTGCACCCCCACTATCGCTACCTCCGTCTGCCGAAAAACCGCGGACAGGCGGCGGCGCTCGCCGCCGGGATGAGTCGCACTCGCGGTCGTTTCGTCGTCACCATGGACGGCGACGGGCAGAACGACCCCGCCGATATCCCGGCACTCGCCGCCCTGGTCAACGGTTCCGATGCCGAAGCCGACATGGCGGTCGGCATCCGTGCCGGACGGCGCGACTCCTTCCTCCGCCGCGCGATGTCGAAGTTCGCCAATGCGATCCGCGGTCGTTTGCTCGACGACCGGGTGCAGGACAGCGGCTGCGCGCTCAAGGTCTTCCGGCGCGAGGTCGTCCCCGTCCTGCTGCCGTTGAAGACGCTCTACTCCTTCATGCCGGCGCTCGCCAAGGCGGGCGGCTTTCGCCTCGCCGAGCGGCCGGTGAATCACCGTCCCCGCCAGGGCGGCAAGTCGAGCTACGGCTTGATCGCCTTCCTGTGGAAGCCGGCGGTCGACCTCGTCGGCGTCTGGTGGTTCCGCAAGCGGAGCTTCGCGCTGCGGGGAGTCGAGGTCGAGGAGGACGGCGAGAGGCGCGGCGGCGGCGAGTCCCCTTCCTCCGGTGCCCTTCTCTAGCCGGAGAAGAGAACCGCAGCTCGGGCTCCATGTCAGACTGGAAAGCGGAGATGGCTGACTCGAGCGGCGCGCCTGCAGTGTCCTGTTGTCGCCTCACCAAGTCCTACGGTACCGGCGACACGCAAGTGGCGGCTTTGCGCGGCGTGGACCTCGAGGTCCGGCGCGGCGAGATTCTGATCCTCTCCGGGCCGTCGGGCTGCGGCAAGACAACCCTGATATCGATCGTGGCTGGGATCCTCGAACAGGATTCCGGCGACTGTGTGGTTCTCGGGCAGGATCTGCGCGGCTTCTCCGCGAGCCAGCGGGCGAGCTTCCGGGGCGCCGCGATCGGCTTCGTTTTTCAGAGTTTCAACCTGCTGCCGGCTTTGACCACGGCCGAGAACGTCGCAGTGCCGCTGCTGATTCGCGGCGTGCCGCGCAAGCTGGCGGGGGAGCGGGCGCGCGCCGCGCTCGAAGTCGTCGGTCTCGGCCGGCGTGCGACGGCCCTCCCCGGCGAGTTGAGCGGCGGACAACAACAGCGCGTGGCCATCGCCCGAGCACTGGTGCACGAGCCGCAGCTTGTCCTTTGCGACGAGCCGACGAGCAACCTGGATCACGCAACAGGCAGAGAGATGATGGAGATTCTGCGCGCGTCCGTGCGTCGCCCCGACCGTGCGTTGATCGTGGTCACCCACGACGCGCGTATCCTGTCCTTTGCCGATCGCGTGGCGCGCATGGACGACGGCAGGATCGTTGAGGTGTTCGCCGGCGCCGGAGAGGGAGTGCGGGTCTGATGCGCAAGTACCTGCTGGCTGCCCTGGCGCTTGCCGGGATGGGCGTCGCAGTCGTCGCCGTGGTCGCCGATCGCCGCCCCGCGCCGCCGGTGAGCAGCGGGGCGGGGGGGGTCCGGGCACCCTATGACGCCTATGTCGCCGGCACCGGTCTGGTCGAGGCCCGCTCCGGCAACATCGCCGTCGGCACGCCGGTCTCGGGGATTCTGGTGGCGATCTACGTCGAACGCGGCGCGGCCGTGAGGCAGGGCGATGCGCTGTTCAAAATCGACGACCGCGACCTCGAAGCCCAGCTCCCGGCGGCCCGCGCGGCGGCGACGGAGGCCGCGGCCAAGCTGGCCCTGGCGCGATATGAGTTGAAGATTGCCGCCAGCCTCCGCGCCGAGCAGGTCATCAGCGATGAGGAGCTCGCACGGCGGCGTTTCGAGACCGCGAGCTTCGAGGCGGTGCTCGCGGCCCGGCAGGCGGAAGTCGGCAGGCTCCAGGCCGAGATCGAGCGCCGCACCGTCCGCGCCCCCGTAGCCGGCCGCGTGCTGCAGCTCGAAGCGCACGTGGGCGAGTTTGCCGAAAGCGCGGTCCTCGATGCGCCGCTGCTGGTGCTCGGGGACGACAGCCGCCTCTACGTCCGGGTCGACGTCGACGAAAACGACGCCTGGCGGGTGCGGCCCGGAGCGGCGGCCACAGGCTATCTGCGCGGCGGCGCTGCGAAGCAAGCGGAGCTTCGGTTCGAGCGCATCGAGCCGCTGCTGGTGCCCAAGAGGTCCCTGACCGGAGCGAGCGTCGAGCGTGCGGACACGCGCGTGCTCCAGGTGCTCTACAGCTTCGAGCGCACGGCGCTGCCGGTCTACATCGGTCAGCAGGTGGACGTGTGGATCGCCGCGGCTACTCTGCCATGACTCCTGCGCCCTGAATCCGATGCTTCGCGTGGCCCTCAGGATGCTCGTCGGCGATCGCGCGAAATACGCCGGCCTGTTGTTCGGCGTCACCTTCACCGCCTTTCTCGTCACCTTCGCCGCCTCCTTCTTCTGTGGCTTCATGACCCAGGGCTTCGCACTCATCGCGGAGAATCCGGGGGTCGACGTCTGGGTCATGGACCCGGCGGTCGCCTCTGTCGAGCTGACGACGAATCTCCCCGACGGGGCCCTCGAGCGCGTCCGCAGTGTCGAGGGCGTGCAAGCCGCGCTGCCGCTCGCCCTCGGTCAGGCGGAGGCGCGCTTCGCCGGCGGCCAGTTCCAGTCGTTCCAGGTGATCGGAGTGGACGATCCGACGCTCGCCGGCGCGCCGGCGTTCGAGGAAGGCGAAGCAACTCTGTTGCGCGGCCTCGATGCGGCGGTGGTCGACCCCGGAGGCACCAGCGGCAAGCTGGAGACACCGCTTCTCGCCGCAGATCAGTGGGCGCCAGGCGCACCGCATCTCGCAGCGCCCACCCGGCCGCTCGGCGCTGGAGACGAGCTGTCGGTCAACGATCACCGGGTGCGAATCGTCGGCCGGTCTCAAACGCTCGCCCGCTTCCCGCCGCGGCCGCTGCTCTACATGACCTTCTCCAACGCGCGGCGCATTCTGCTGCCGGCGCGAGATCGCATGACCTTCGTACTCGTCGCCGCCGCCAAGGGCGAAGTTCCGGCGGAGCTCGCCGCCCGGATCGCGGCGCGCACCGGTCTTCGGGCGCGGACGGCATCCGACTTCGCTGCCGATACCGTGCGCTGGTATCTCGAGAACTCCGAGGATGTCGGCGACGTCGGCGCGATGCTCTCGCTTGCCATAACGGTCGGCTTCGGGATGGCGGCGGTCATGCTCTACATGTTCACCTCCGAGAACCTGAGGCAGTATGCGGTGCTCGCCGCCATGGGCGCGACACCGAAGTTGATGCTGCAGATGATCTGTGTGCAGGCAGGCTGGTGTGCGCTTCTCGGCACCGGTCTCGGACTGGGCCTGTGCGCCGTCGTCGGCCGGATGGCCGAGGCCTTCGGCTTCCCGTTCCGCATGATGTGGTTCACCCCCCTCGTCGGCGGGTTGGCAGTGCTGCTGGTGAGCCTGGTTGCCGCCGCGATCAGCGCTCGCCCGGTCTTGAAGCTGCAGCCGATGGTCATCTTCTCCGGGCGCTAGGCGCCCGGACGAGGAAACGGCCGGCGCACCCCGCGAAAACGCGCCTCCTGGAAGCCGGCGGTCGACCTCGTTGGCGTCTGGTGGTTCCGCAAGCGCAGCTTCGCGCTGCGCGGGGTCGAGGTCGTCGAGGTCGAGCCGCCGGCCAGTCCTCCTGTCCCCTGAAGCGGAGTTTCCTCGGTAGATAGGTTGTACCCCCCACCGGGAGGCCCGACCATGGCACGACAGTTCCTTTCCCTTCGCGGCGCTCACCGCGCTGTCTGCATGAGCCTGTTTCTCTGCACGCTGGACTCGGCACCCGGGACGGCAGCGG
>JBDSRU010000244.1:0-2667 GCA_039929145.1 Thermoanaerobaculia bacterium | reverse complement strand
CGAAGCTCCACGACCTCGGTTGGCGCCACCGTGTCGACGTTGCTCACGGCATCGCCTCGACCTACCGCTGGTTCCTCGACGAGCTCGCGAAGGGCGGCGTCCGCGGAGTCAAAGCGCCAGAATCGGTGTCGACCGCGAGTTGATGCGTCTGGTGTCCATTTGCGACTGGCTGCCGCCGGACTTCGGGGCGGTCGGGCAGTACGCCGAGATCGAAGCGCGCCGCCTGGCCGCGGAAGGGGTCGAGGTGACGCTGGTCGGACTGTCGTCCTCGGCCGATGAGACGAAAGACGAAAAGCTCGGTAAAGGAAGTCTGAGGACGGAGCGTTTGCTCGTCCGGCCGTACGAGCGCGCGAACCTCCGCCAGCGAGCGATCTGGACCGCGAGAACGAATGGGCGCCTTTTGCGTCGTGCCTGGAGGCATGCGCGTGCCGCTGACGAGATCCTCTTCACCGGCAGCCCGCCGTTCTTCCTCCACTGGATCGTGCCGGCGAACCTTCTGCTGCGCAAGCGACTTGTCTATCGCATCACCGACTTCCATCCTGAGTGCCTGATCGCCGAGCTCGGAAGAACTCCGCTTGCCCTGCGTTTTTTTCTTTACTGGACGCTTTTTCTGCGCCGCCGGGTTCACCAATTTGAGGTCCTGGGCGAGGATCAGAAGCGGAGACTGATCGAGATCGGGATTCGACCCGAACGCATCGTCCTGCGCCGCGACGAGTCGCCGGTCTCCATTTCGCCCACGACCGAGCCGCTCGAGCTCCCTGAGGAGCTGCGCGGTGAGGTGGTGTTGCTCTACTCGGGAAATTTCGGCGTCGCCCACGACGACGCTACGTTCATCGAAGGCTACTCGCAGCATCATTCCCGCGACGCGCGCGATCCAGGCCAGACCAGCAAGGTCGTCCTCTGGCTGAACGCCACGGGTGCGAAAGCCGACCGGGTAGAAGCGGAGTTGCGCGCGCGCGGACTGCCGGTGCACCGCTCGCGGCCGGTGGCGCTCGCCGAGCTGGGGCGTCTGCTGGTCACCCCGCGGGCGCATCTCATCACCCTGCGCAACGAGTTCGTGGGCTATGTCCTGCCGTCGAAGGTCTACGGCTGCATCGCCTCGGGGCGCGGCGTCCTGTTCGTCGGCAGCGCGGCCTCTGACGTCGATCTCCTGTGCTCGGAGCGAATGGGCGGAGGGCGGGAGCAGGCGGGCGCGATCTACCGTCGGGTCGACGTCGGCGACGCGGCGGGTGTGGCACGCGCGCTCGACGAGCTGGCCTCGGGTGCGCGTGGCGCTCTGGCGCCGGATGCATTGCGCTAACATCGACCTACCCGAAAATGGAACCGCTGTTCATCGTCGCCGGCGCCGCGGCGCTTCTCGCAGGAGTCGTGGCGAGCCTGCTCGTGCCGCCGGTGGTGAACCTTGCGCAACTGTTGCGGTCGTTCGATCGCCCGGCCGAGGGCGGGGAGCGCAAAGCCGTGCAGGCGACCGCCGTGCCGCGCCTCGGCGGGGTCGCGATTGCGGCGGGCCTCGCTGCCGGCGCGTTGGTCGGCCTCATGGCGGGCTGGAACCAGTGGGGAATGCGGATCCCGCGGCCGGAGCTGGTGGCGCTGCCGATCGCCGCCGGCCTGGTCTTCCTCGTCGGACTTGTCGACGATCTCTTCGGCGTTACGCCGGGCAAGAAATTCATCGTCGAGTTCCTCGCCGCATGGCTGCTGGTGCGCGTCGGCTGGACCTTCACCGAGCTCAACCTGCCATTCTTCGGCGAGGTCCATCTGGGCATCTGGGGCGGACTGGTGTCGCTCCTCTGGGTCGTGGGGGTCACCAACGCGATCAATCTGATCGACGGCCTGGACGGCCTGGCCGGCGGCGTCGCGGCGATCATCTCGGCGAGCCTGCTGGTCTATGCGCTCATTCAGCACAATCTGGGGAGCGTCGTGCTCATGGCCGCGATGGCCGGCGCCTGCATCGGCTTCCTGCGCCACAACTGGGAGCCGGCGCGGGTCTTCATGGGCGACTCGGGCTCGTTGACGCTCGGCTTCCTGCTCGGCGCGATCTCGCTGCACTCGGCGATCAAGGCGCCGGCGGCGGTCGCCATCCTGGTCCCGATCCTCGCCCTCGGACTGCCGGTCATCGACACCCTTCTGGTGATGGGAGTGCGTTTTTTCGAAGGCGACGGGGCGCCGGTCGGGCGGCGCCTGGGCCGTATGTTCCGCGGCGACCGCCAGCACCTGCATCACCTGTTGAGCGACCTCGCGACGCGGCATCGCCGGGTGGTCACCGTGCTCTACCTCATCGTGCTGCTCTTTTGCGCCGGGGCGGTCGCGGTGGCGGTGACCGGGCAAGGCTGGCTCGGACTCACTCTTTTGCTCATCGAAGTCGTGGTGGTTCTCGCCATGCGTCAGCTCGGTCTGGTCCGCAGAGCGCGGGTTCTCGCCAGCGAGCGGATCGAGACCCTGCGCCTGCGCGGCCCGTCGTGGCTGCGGCGCGATACGGAGTGAGGAGGGGCCGGAGCCGACAGGGCCGGAAGAAAAGGCGTTGGTAGGCAGGGGTTGAATATCCACCATTGAATGGTGGATATTCATGGTCTTTAGGCGAAAACGACTGAAAATCCACTATTTTCTGGTGGAAATTCTCGATTTCGGGCTCTCGGAGTCGAGCGTCCGGCGCTATCTCGACCTGCTCAC
>JBDSRU010000243.1:0-3428 GCA_039929145.1 Thermoanaerobaculia bacterium | reverse complement strand
CAGCGGACAGCCGCGCTGCGCGCGTCTGCCGCTGAGCTCATGATTCGTTGATATGGCTTCCTCTCGTCAAGTGGGCGAGACCTGCCCCTTATTCATCGTCGTTCGCTCCTTCTGACCAAGCTCCCTGATGGGACCGCCGGAGGCGGCGCCGGCTGAGACGACGGTGGATCCTGCTGATATTCGCGGGTTGGTTACCGCCAGACCGTGAATCGTCTCGGAGCTGCCTCTTTCTAGGCTCGGGCGTAGCGACGTAGCGCTGCCCGGAAACGGAATCGCGAGGGTTCTCCGGACCGTGGCGGCGCCCCCGACGATCCCGTCAGAGAGCTTGGTATTTGTCGTGTTCGCGTTGTGCTCCCGGGGCTGCGTGAGTCGGTGCGCTTCTTAGCGAATGGCGGCGTGAGCGCGAGCGATGGCCCAGAGGAATCCGGTGAGCTCGCGCGCGATGGCGGTGACGACGACCTGGTGCGGCTTGCCGCGCGCCGCGAGTCGACGGTAGCGCGCGGCGAGCCGCACTTGTGCCTTCCAGGCGATAGCACGAATCGATGGCGGGAGCTTCTCGCTGCGCGCGAGGAGCCGTCGCCCGACGCGAGCCGGGTGACGATAGGCCCAGGCGGCCTCGACGAGGATGCGCCGCGCATGAGAGTTGCCACACTTGGTGATGCTTCCGAGACGACGGCGGCTTCCACTCGAGTGCTCGGAAGGAACGAGGCCGAGAAACGCCATGAGCTTGCGGGCGGAGTCGAAGCGTGTGAGGTCGCCGAGCTCGGTGACGAGTGTGATCGCGGCGATCGTATCCAAGCCACGCATCGCCTGCAGCGCATCGATGACCCCGGCGAAGCGCCAGGCGGCAACCTGTTCGATGAGCGCCTTTTCGATGCGGCCGAGACGCGCCGTGGCTTCGTCGATGACGGCGAGGTACTCCTCGAGGGAGAACCGCTGCGCCGGGTGATCGAGCTTGAGATCGCTCAACCACCGGCGATGAGCGAGGGTCCAGGCGCACTTGCCCTTGTAGCGGCGTCCGTGCCGCAGGAGGAGGGCCTGCACCTGCTGGCGGACCTTGTGGCGAGCGCGGCGGATGTCCTCCCGGGTACGGGCTAAATCCCGGATCGACTCGTCCTCGGGCTCCGGGACGTAGAGAGCGGTGAGCTCGCCGGCACGATGGAGCCGCGCGAGCGTTTCCGAGTCGCGGCGGTCGGTCTTGATCCGATCACCGGCCCGCTTGGGAATCTGCGAGGGGCTCACCACGGCGCAGGAGATCTCCTGCGCCCGAAGGAAACGGTAGATCTCGAAGCCGCACGGGCCGGCCTCGTAGACGAACCGGAGCTCGCGCTCCTTTCTTCGCAGTCGCCGGAGCAACTTGGCGACCGACTCCAGGTCGCCGCCGACGGTGCCGAAGTGCCGCACCTCCCCCGCGGCGCCGGCTTCGGCGATCGTCACGTCGATCGATTCCTTGTGTACGTCGAGTCCCACGAAGGTGCTAGCCTTTTCCATGGTCTGCCTCCTTCAGCATGGCTCTGCGTCGGTTGGTCTACACCCGCCAGCGTAATCCACGACGATGAAGGGGCAGACCACTCGACCAACTATGCGAAGCCATACTGTCTAGGCGTCCATGCAGCGAGTCCTAGAGTTTCACGGCCTCAGGAATTGAGACTTTGCAGACTCCGATCTCTCAGCGCACGAGAAGGGCGATCGGTTGGATTCTCTGCGGGCTCTTCACATGCCTCGGACTATGGTTTCTGAATCTGTACCTCTACCACGCATGGGCAGGGTCGGGTCCTCCCAGTCCGCATCCAGAGTGGCACATGGCGTGGTCCAGGCGATTTGGCTTTATGTCGCTGGGGTCGCTTGCTTCGGGTATCTTCTGCCTGTGGCTGTCGCGTCGGTGACTGTACGCCTAACCAGTCGCTCGAGCGGACGCGTTGGGCGCCCGCGGTCCGGCTTCGCCGGTTCGGCATGGTGGCGCGCCGCTCAGCTCCCGATCCGTTATACCTCCGGGTAGATGGCGATGACCTTCGCAACGCGGCTCGCGCTTCCAGACGTTTTTTCGGCTTCGGCATCCTCGCGCCTCCTGGCGTCGAAAAGGATTTTTTGTATTCAGGCTGTCAACGCTGGCTACGGGTTGCCCTCGTCGGCTGCGGCTTCTGCATTCGAGTGCAGCCATCGAAGGTGGTCGCTCGAGCGGCGAGCAATCGTGGGTCCGTTCGGCGGTGGCCGAGCCGTTGGTGCCGGCAGGTATAACCACTCGCTCGAGCGGACGCGTTCAGCTGCGGCGGTCCGCTTCGCGGCTCGCCAATCGTGGCGCGCCGCTCAGCTCAAGATTCGTTAGCTTGCACGGCAGCGTCCTAGTCTCCTCAACGTTTTTCTTTTTGTTTGCGGTGGCTCAGGCCTCGCCGCTGTTGGCTAGGTCGTTGCGCTTTGCAGTTTCGCGAGTCCCTGGCGCTGTTGCTGGCGCGCGCACGCGGAACGGCGTACGTCTCTCAGCGTCGGTGCGTTCGGCAGCACCCTCGGCTGGCCGGCGTCCTCGACTTCGGGCTGCGGCGCCGCTCGGGCAGCGTGGTGTTAGCCTCTTCGTCATTGTGCGCATGCAAGCTAACAAGTCGTTCGAGCGGACGCGTTCAGCGGCAGCGTCCGGCTTCGCCGGGCAGCAGCTCTGGCGCGCCGCTCAACTCCAGATCCGTTAGGCGACTGATGGTCATCTGGAGACGGCAGCTCAGGGCAGCACTACAGGCGATTGCTCAGCCAGCGTCGATTCAGAACACTTTGTTCCCGGAGTTCGTCGAGCCGGCTCCTGAACTTGTGGAAGATCTTGAAGACGCATTGCACGCCATGAAGTTCGCCGCCACGCCAGAAGAGCTTGAAGTCGAGATGAAGGCCGTGCAGACAATTGTTGACCTGCTCTCATCCTTTCCGAATATCGATGAAACGTTCTGGAGTAGAAGTGCATTGTCCACCGACTCGCGCTGGGAAGACGCAAGAGCATTGTCTAGGCAAGTGCTTCAAGCGCTCGGCTGGGAATCTGATCCTCCCTCTGAGTCATTCGCTACCTATGTGCGCGGCTAGCGTAGCCGCGTCAGTCAGTCGCCTAACAATTCGCTCCAGCGGACAAACGGGCTGCGCCCGTTCGCCGCTGAGCTCATGATCCGTTATGTCTCCGGATAGAGGGCGATGACCACCGCATCGCGGCTCGCGCTGCCGAGCGCTCTCGCGGCTTCGGCACCTTCGCGCCTCAAGGCGTTGAAAAGACCTTCTTGTTTTCAAGCTGCCGACGCTGGCTTTACGCTTCCAGCGATGACCTCGGTTCCCGCGTTGCTGAGTAGCCATCGGTGGTGGTCGCTTCCGCGGCCAACGTCTGCGGGTCGGTTCGGCGGTCGCGGAACAGTTGTGACCGGAAGACATAACCACTCGCTCGAGCGGACGCGTTCAGCTGC
>JBDSRU010000242.1:0-9961 GCA_039929145.1 Thermoanaerobaculia bacterium | reverse complement strand
GCGGCCACCAGGTCGCCGCCCAGGGCGGCCGCTTCGCCGCCCGCCAGCCAGTCGGCCGGCAGCCGGTCGACGTAGGGCCGGTCGAGAAATCTGCGGTCGAGCAGGGCGATGACGCCGACATCGGCCGATGAGCGGATGAGTCGGCCGGCCGCCTGCACGACGCGCGTCATTCCCGGGACGACGAAAGCGAACTCGAAGCCGCGCTCGAAACGCTCCTCGTAGTAGCTCTGGAGAAGGCGGGTCTCGATCGTCGGCACCGGCAGGCAGGGACCGACGATCGCCACCGCCTTCAGCATCTCGCCCGGGTAGTCGACCCCCTCCGCGAAGACGCCGCCGGCGACCGCGAGCAACATCACGTCACCGAGAAGAGCATTGCGGAGCGTTTCGAGCAGCGCCTCGCGATCGCGCTCGCTGTCGGTGCGCTGCTGGACGAAGATCCGCTTCTTCTTCGCGCTCAGCCGGGAGGCGACGTCGGAGAGGAATTGAAAGCTCGGAAAGAGGACCAGACAGTTGCCCGGGACCGCATCGCCGAAGGCGCTCAGGCGGTCGGCGATCGGCTGGCGGTTCTCGGCGCGCTCGCGCCAGAGGGTGGTCACCGAGCGATCGACCACGACCCGGCGGTTTGCGGCCGGAAACGGGCTCGGCAGCGAGAGCGTGACGGTCCTGCCGGGATCGAAGCCGAGCAGATCGCGATAGAACTCCGGCGGCGAGAGGGTCGCCGAGAGGCCGATCACCGAGTGTACGCGGCCGAAGACCTGCCCGAGGAGGCTCCCCGGATCCTTGCAGAAGATGCGCAGTTTGCGCTCTTCGCCGCGCCTCTCGCAGAGGCGGCTGGAGGTCTCCGAACTGCTGGCCTCGGCCGTCAGGCCGTTCAGGAACCGGAGGAGCTCGAAGTACAGGGCCACGAAGGCGTCGTCGGCCTGGAAGCTCTTGGTCTCGCGGCGATGCTCGAGATAGTCGACGAAGGCGGCGTCGAAATCGGGACGCAGGCGCCAGAGCCTCTCTTCGGGTAGCGCCGCTTCGACCGCCCCCTCGGTCTCACCGATCTCTTCGAGCGCGCCGTCGCAGGTGGATTCGATGAGCACCGCGAGCGCCAGCGACAACCGTTCGAGCTCGCGATGCACCAGCCCGCCGCCGTGCGCGGCGGCCTCCGCCGAGCGCCGGGCGGAAGCCGAGGAGAGCTCGGGGGAGAGGTAGCCGCGGCCGCGTTCTACCAGGTTGTGGATCTCGTCGATGACCAGGACGACGTTCGAAAGGTCGTGCTCGACGGAGAAGTCGGAGAGCGCGACGTACGGGTCGAAGGCGTAGTTGTAGTCGCAGACCACGACCTGCGCCTTGCCGGCGAGGTCGAGGCTGACTTCGAAGGGACAGACTTCGGCCTGGGTCGCGGCGGAAAAGACGAGGTCGGGATCGAGCACCGCCTGTTCCCGGAGCAGCCGCGGAACGACGCCCGAAGTGGCGAGCTTGGCGTAGTAGTCGCGCGCGAACGGGCAGTAGTCTTCGTGGCAGATGACTTCGCCGTTGGCGCACATGCGGCTCTTGGCGCGCAGGCGCAGGGCATGGAGCGCCGGTCCGGCATCGACCTGCCGGATGACCTTGAGGGCCATCTCCTGCTGCAGGTTCTTGGCGGTGAGGACGAAGAGGCGCTTGTCGTGGGCGAGGGCGTATCGGATCGCCGGAAAGAGCGCCGCGGCGGTCTTGCCGAGGCCGGTCGGGGCCTCGAGCAGCAGATGCTCGCGATGCTCGAGGGCATGCTCGACCGCGGCGACGATCTCCTCCTGCCCGGGCCGCAACGCCTGGTGCGGAAAGCGGATACCGGTCGCGGCGGCCTGGCGGTCGCCGAGAGCCTCACGCTCGCGGCGAAATTCACGCAGCAACGAATTCAGGCGCTGACGGACGGCGAGCTCGAGCGCCTCGAAATCGGCCGCGAGCGGCAGGCGCTCCATCGCGTCGCTGCCGATCGCGATCAGGACGAGCTCGGCCCTGACCGGCCGCTGCTCGACGGCCGAAAGCATCCAGGCGTAGAGCAGCGCCTGCCGCTCGTAGATCTGGCGCGCTGCCGGTGAGAGCTGGCCTTCGCGGCGCACCGACTTGATCTCTTCGACGACCAGGGCGCCGTCGGCCTCCTTGCGGATTCCGTCGGCACGGCCGGTGAGCGTCACCGTCCAGCCGCGGTGGACGAACTCGTGGCGCAGGGAAACCTCTCGCCGGTAGGTGCCGTCACCGGCCAGCGCCTCCTCCTGGTAGCGCCCGTGGATCGCCTGGCCGAGCCACATGCGCTCGAATCCGCCGCGGTTGGCGAAACCGATCGAGCGCAGGAGCTGGGGTTCGAGGAGATCGGCGACCGCGAGCTCGATGCGCAATCCCGGTTCGTCGAAGCGCGGCGCCATGTGGCAAGTCTACGACGGCGCTTCGCGGAGCCAAGGCCGGCCACGCGCTGTCTTGCCCAGGGACAGGGCCTCGGATACGCTGCGCCGCAGTCCAACGTCGCCAGCCCCAGGCAGCAGGAGGCCTCATGCATCAACTTGTTCCGGTTCTCGGTATGTTCGTGATGCTGGGCATCGCCTGGGCGCTGTCCTCGAACCGCGGCGCCATCAAGTGGCGTCCAGTGGCGATGGGCACGGCGCTGCAGATCGTCTTTGCTCTGATCATCCTCAAGACGGACACCGGCAGAATCGTCTTCGATTTCGTCGGATCTGGCATCACCCGGTTCCTCGACTTCACCGATGCCGGCACTTCCTTCGTCTTCGGCGAAAAGTTCAGGGACTTCTACTTCGCCTTCAAGGTGCTGCCGACGATCATCTTCTTTTCGAGCTTCATTACCGTGCTCTATTACTTCGGAATCTTGCAGCGAATCGTCAGCGTGTTCGCGAAGTTGATGATGAAGGTGATGGGAACATCGGGCGCTGAATCGCTCTCGGCCTCGGCCAATATTTTCGTCGGCCAGACCGAGGCGCCGATGCTGATCCGGCCCTATGTCGCAACCATGACCAAGTCGGAGCTCATGGCGGTAATGACCGGCGGCTTCGCGACGATCGCCGGGGGAGTCATGGCGGCCTATGTCGGCATGGGAGTCTCGGCCAAGCACCTGCTCGCCGCGAGCGTAATGTCGGCGCCGGCGGCCCTGGTGATGGCGAAGTTGATGTTCCCTGAAACCGAGCAGAGCGTGACGGCGGGATCAGTTGCGATCGACGTGGACCGCCCTTGGGCCAACTCGATCGATGCCGCGGCCTCGGGTGCCGCCGACGGCCTGAAGCTGGCGCTGAACGTCGGCGCAATGCTCATCGCTTTCGTGGCGCTGATCGCCTTGATCGACTTCCCGATCGTCAAACTCGGGCAGCTCGCGGGTTATGACACGTGGAGCATGCGGGCCCTTTTCGGCTGGATATTTCAGCCGCTCGCCTGGATCATGGGCGTGCCTTGGGCCGACGCGCCTCAGGTGGGCACGCTCATCGGCATCAAGACGGCGGTGAACGAGTTCGTCGGCTATGTCGAGATGCAGAAGATGGTGAGCGCCGGTCAGCTTTCGGAGCGCGCGCAGATCATCGCCACCTACGCGCTTTGCGGATTCTCGAACTTCTCCTCGATCGCCATCCAGATTGGCGGCATCGGATCCATTGCTCCAGAGAGAAAAGGCGATCTGGCCCGTCTCGGCCTGCGCGCCATGGTCGCCGGCTCGCTCGCCTGCTTCCAGACCGCGACGATTGCCGGCATCCTGATCTGACCTGCCGCGCTACTGGGTGCCGGGCAGGGCGGCACTCTCGCGGGCTTCGAGAGGCCGTTCCAGAAACGGCAGTGCCGCGGCGAGAAACGCCTCGGGGCACTCCTCCATCGGGGTGTGCCCGCAGCCGGGCAGGACGACGAAGCTCGCCTGGGGGAGCTCCCGCGAGCGCTGCTTCGCCGCCGCGGCTTCGATCAACCGGTCCTCGGCGCCCCAGACAACCAGGGTCGGAATCGCCACCTGCGAAAGATCGATCTCATAGGTCGGCTCGCTCGACGGACCGACGAGCCCGAGAAACGCATCCGCGGCGCCCTCGATCCGCAGCCGGTCGGCGTAACCCCGCACCAGCGCAGAGGTGACTTTGGAATCGTCGAAATAGGCCGCTTCGAGCCCTTTTTCGACCACCCGGTCGCTGAGCGCGAAAGTGCGCGTCGCGAAGCGGGCGAGCCAGTGCCAGCGGAAGAGCGCATTCCGCCGCTGGCTGGCGTACACCGGCAGAGTGTTGTCGATGAGCAGCAGGCGCTCGATGCGCTCGGGATGCCGGGCCGCGAGATAGAGCGCCAGGCCGCCGCCGTAGGAGTGGCCGGCAAGTCGCACCCGACCGAGTTCGAGGCGATCGAGGACGGCGAGGACGAGCTTCTCCTGGCCGGCGAGGGTATAGCTCGCCCGGTCCCGGGGGCGCTCGGTGTAGCCGAAACCGTTGAGGTCGATCGCCACCACCGAGAATTTGCGGGCGAGGTCGGGCAGGACCGCGGCATAGGAGAGAGTCGACTCGCCGAAGCCGTGCAGCAGCACGAGCGGCTCACCCTGGCCGGCCCGTTCGACCGAAATCCGCTGACCGTCGATCTCGAGCAGGCGGCCGTCTGGCAGGTCGCGCACCGCGTCGGAATACGGTTGCATGGTGACGCAGCCCAGTGCCGGAATGAGCAACGCAACAAGCAACGTCAGACGGAGTGGGGCGCACGAGGGCATCGCAGAATCCTACCTGCCTTCCTGCCGCACCCAGCACCGGTAAAGGGGTCCGGAGGCCGGCTGTGAGGCGCTCCCTGTCTCTGCGCGCGGCGACCCGGTATGATGTTGCTCTACCGGCGACTCGGGATTTCCCGGTTTTCGCGTCGATGACGGAGGCCCCAACCGGAATGAAGGTGTGTTCACGATGGAAACTTGGCGGCCACGCGAGGCCAGCCTGCGGCCTGCTCGCAGTGCTGCTCGCAGTGCCGCTGCTCTCGAGTTTCGCGACCGGGCAGGCCGCGGCGGCCGGTCCGCTGGTGAAGCCAGGGCCGGCCGCGGCCACCCGCGTGGTTCCGACCCTGCAGCAGGCGCTGGCCCTCGAAACCGACGCTGCGCGGAAGAGCGCGCGGGCCGTCGGCATCCACATCGTCGATCTCTCGTCGCACCTCTCCGCCTTCGCGGTCGATGCCGACCTGCCGCGCATCCTCGCATCGAACACCAAATTGCTGACGACGGCCGCTGCACTCGGAACCCTTGGCGCCGACTTCGTTTTCGAAACCCGCGTGATGGTGCGCGGCACAGTTTCGGGCGGCGTACTCTCCGGCGATCTCGCGGTGTTCGGCAGCGGCGACCCGAACCTCTCGGGGCGCTTTCACGACGGCGACTCCTACGCCATTTTCCGTGAGTGGGCGACCGCCCTGAAGGCGCAGGGGATCCGCCGGGTCACCGGCAATCTCTTCCTCGTCAACGGGCTCTTCACTCCGCCGAACGTGCACCCTGACTGGCCGCGCGATCAGCTGACCAGCTGGTACGAAGCTCCGGTCGAGGCGCTCTCCTTCAACGACAACTGCGTTCTGGTGCGGGTCTGGCCGGCGTCGAGGGCGGGCCTGCCGGCGCGCGTCGAGACGGTGCCGAAGCTCGACTACTTCGAGATCCGCAACAGCGCCACGACGACCGGTACGCGAAATCGCAACCGCTTGCTCGTCGGCCGTCTCGGCGACAGTGACACGATCGTCGTGTCGGGCACGATCGGTCTGCGCACCGGCCCCGGTGAGGAGTGGGTGGCGGTGCAGAATCCGACCGCCTACTTCGGCGCCTCGCTCGAAGCCGCTCTGGCGGAGGAGGGCGTCGAAGTCGATGGCTCGATCGTCCCGGCGCACGGTTCGCCCGCGGGCGAGTGGCAGCTGGTGACGTCCTATGAGAGCGATCTCGCCCGTACCCTCGAAGTGACCAACAAGCGCAGTCAGAATTTCTACGCCGAGTCGCTGGCCAAGCTCCTCGGCTGGAAGGTCCGCGGCGAAGGCAGCTGGGCCGCCGGCGTCGGCGTCGTCGGTGACTTTCTCGCCGGGTTGGGAATCGCCCCGAGCTCGTTCTCGCTCGTCGACGGATCGGGCCTGTCGCGGGGCAACCAGATGAGCCCGCGCTCGATGACCGGGCTGCTCGAGCAGATGTACTTCCACGCTTTCGGGCGCGATTTCCTGCGCTCGCTGCCGTTCTCCGGCGAGCGCGGACTGAAGTGGCAGCGCCGGTTGGCAAAGGCGCCCTACGCCGGCAACGTCTTCGCCAAGACCGGGACGATCAACGGCGTCTCGACGCTCTCGGGTTACGCCAAGGCGGTCTCCGGGCGGGTCTACGCCTTTTCCATTCTGTTCAATCAGGTGCGCAGCAACTCCGGCGCGCATGCCGCGCAGGACCGCATCGTCGCCGCGCTGATCGATCGCGGCTGACTCCCACCCCTCTCGCGAGGGGAGAAGAGAACGCAGGTCATGACCGAAACACGCTACGCGGACATCCGCCAGCTGATGAAGCGCGTCGAGCAGCTGGTGCGTGAGATCCAATCCGCCGACGAAGTCGGAATCACCATCTACAACCTCGCCGACGCGATCATCGCGCGCTTTCGCGATGCGCTCGGCCTCTACGGCGGCCGGCTCTACCAGTGGGACGGCGAGTTCTACGAGCTCAAGGCGACGTTTCCGAACGCCAAGCCGGCGGAACGGGAGATCCACGTTCCGGCGAGCTACGCGCCGATCCAGATCGCGCTCTCGGAGGGCGTCGTCTACATGGGATCGGACGATCCGCGCTTCGATCACAACTTCGAGGATCAGCTGGGAGTGGATCGCTTCGCGGCGATCGAAGTCGGCGACGAGGATTTCATCCTGTCCTTCGACCTCGCGCCGGGCAGCCACCGCGATGACGTGATGTTCTCGCTCGGCGTGCTGCGCCATGCGATCAACCAGAAACTCCGCCAGGATCGCATGCAGGAGGTCTTCGATCAGGCGCGCAAGATCCAGGCGTCGATCCTGCCGCGGCGCACTCCGGTCTACGGCGGTTTCGAGCTCTACGGCCGGATTCAGCCGATGGAGTCGGTGGGCGGCGATTTCTACGACTACATTCCGATCACCGACAAGATTCTCGGCCTGGCGATCGCCGATGTTTCCGGGCATGGCCTGCCGGCGGCGCTGCAGGTGCGCGACATTTACATGGGCCTGCGCATGGGCATGGCGCGCGACTTCAAGATCGTGCGCACGGTCGAGCGCCTGAACCAGATCATCCACAAGTCGACGCTCACCAGCCGCTTCGTCTCGATGTTCTACGGCGAGCTCGAGCCGAACGGCGTCTTCATCTACGTCAACGCCGGCCATCCGCCGCCGTTCCATCTTTCGGCCGCTGGCAACGTGCGCTTCCTCGACGAAGGCGGGGCGGTTCTCGGGCCGGTCGCCGACTCGACCTACGAGCGCGGTTTCGTGCGCCTCGAACCCGGCGACATGGTGGTGCTCTACACCGACGGCATGATCGAGGCGACACAGGCCGACTCCGACGGAACCGAGGAGTTCGGCATCGAACGCCTGGTCGAGATCGCCCGCAAGTCGGCGGGAGGGTCCTCGAAAGAGATCGCAGAGACGATGATGAAAGCGGTCGAGGCCTATCGCGGCGACGCCGAGCCGCAGGACGACCGCACGGTGGTGGTCGTCACCTACCCGCAGGCACCGCGCAGCGCCTGAGAGATGCTTGACAGATAGGTGTCCCTGATAGGCACCTCGACCGGGCCTTCGTTGAGCCTCTTTCCCCCGCTTCGGTTAGCATGGCGAGCGATGGGTCAGGAATCGTCCGCCTCGCTGCAGGAGGTCTTCCAACGTGCCGAGAGCGGCGATGGGGAAGCGCGGGAGGCGCTCTTTGCGCTGCTCTATGACGAGCTTCACCGGCTCGCCCATTCCCACGTCGCCCGCGCCCGCGGTGCGATGACCTGGAACACGACGACCCTGCTGCACGAGGCGTACCTCGGCTTCTCGCGCCGGGAAGGGCTGCAGTTCCCCGACGAGAACCGCTTTCTCGGCTACGCCGCGCGCGCCATGCGCGGGCTCGTCATCGACGCGATCCGGTTGCGGGATACGGAGAAACGCGGCGGCGAGTTGAGCTTCGTTCCGGTGGCCGAAGCGATGATGGCGTCCATGGGCTCGCCGGAAGAGGTCGAACGGCTGGGCGACGCCCTCGCCGATCTCGCGCGTCTCGAGCCGGCGCTCGCCGAGCTCGTCGATCTCTCGTTCTTCTGTGGCTTCACCTTCGCCGATGTCGCGGCGATGCGCGGGGTCACCGAGCGCACCGTGCAGCGCGACTGGGCGAAGGCGCGCCTGCTCCTGCACGGCGCGCTCGACAGGACCTAGCCTCAGCGGGCAGGTCCGCCGGCGGGGGCGGGGATCGCCGCCGCCTGGCGTTCGGCGCGCCGTGTCTCCGGCGCCTCGATCCCCACCGCATCTCGCAGATTCTCGATCGCGCGCTCGAATCCGGCGCGGGCGGCGGCGGGGTCGCCAGCGGTGGCGGCGGCGCGCGCCGCTTCGAGCTCGGCGAGGCCGAGCTCGCGCGAATGAGCGAAGCCTCCGAGTCCGGCGCGCGCCATGTCGAGGGCGCGCGCTGCGTCGGCGGCGGCCGTGGGGCCGTTGCCGAGGTCATTCTCGCCTCGAGCCGCGATCAGCAGCGCCTGCAGCAGGTCTCGATCCGGTTGTTTTTCACTTTCAAGGAGCTCGAAAGCGCGCCGGGCGAGGACGACCGCAGCGCCGGCATCGCGGTCTATGGTCGCCCTGGCGCGGTAGAGCTCGCGCATTCCGGCGAGCCCGGCGGGCGGAGAACGGATCGCCTCGAAAGCGCGGTCCATCTCGGCGAGCGCCAGATCGGCGCCCTCGAAGTGTCCTGCCTGGGCCTGGACGCGGGCGGCGGTGCAGTAGATCCAGAACGGGACCTGAGACCCCATCGTGCCGGAAGTGTTGCGGATCGCTTCGGCGGCGGTGGCGATCGCCTCCTCGTGTCGCCCGGCGTAAGACAGCAGGCCCGCCCGGGACGAGAGCTTGTACGGCGAGACCGGACCGCCGCCGAGCTCCCGGGTGATGGCGACCAGGGTGTCGGACTCGGCGAGCGCGCGCTGGATCTGGCCGGCATTGACGAGGGCGAGCGTCCAGTTATGACGAGCCGTCGTGGCGAGACGCGTTCGGGTTCGCCGTTCCGCGGCGAGCACTGCGAACAGTCTTTCGAAGGTCTGGTTGGCCGCCTCGAATCGGCCCAGCTGCCCCTGGGCGAGCCCGAGCGTGTTGAGCGCTACGTCGCCGCGACCGGAAGGGCCCGGGCGCGAGGCCTCGTAGCGCAGTGACGCCTCGGCGGCGGCGACGGCGCGTTCGAACTGGCCGCCCCAGCTGGCGACGATCGCCTCGTCGAGCCGGCAGCGGGCGAGCTCGGCGGCGGCAGCAGCCGGGTCCTGGGTGTCGAGGTCGACGTTGGCCTGGGCGAGCAGCGCCTGCGCCCGCTCGGGGTCTTCATCGCTCACGGCCATCGCAAGCTCACAGGCCGCCACGGCGCGCAATCGCGGGTCGGAGGTTCGGCTGGCGAGCTCGTGGGCACGGGTCAGCACCCGCCGCCAGGGCGGGTAATCGGAAATCTCGTAGTACCGGCTCGAAAGCAGAACGAGCATGTGGGCCTGAAGCGCCGGATTGTCCGCGAAGCGCCCTTCGATCATCGCCTCGGCTCGCGTGAGGAGATCCGACTTCGAGATGGGGTGTCCGTCGGGATTGACTTCAGAGATCAGGAATCCAGAAAGATCGTTGGTGATTTCGGCCCGGCGCAGCTCCTCGAGCGCGCGGTCACGCTCGGTGGCCGAAGCGCGCGCCTGCCGCCAGCTGATGGCCGTCGCCGAGAGGAGGGCGACGACCGCCAGGGCCGCCGCGCCGACCTCGACGCGGTGGCGCGCGACGACCTTGCGCAGCCGATAGCCGAGGCTATCGGGTCGCGCTCGCACGGGGAGAT
>JBDSRU010000241.1:0-5881 GCA_039929145.1 Thermoanaerobaculia bacterium | reverse complement strand
TGCTCAACTCGGCCGTGCTCGCTTTCGAAGCGCTGAAGCGCGGCACCGTCGCCATCAACGGCAGCACCGCGGCGATGCTCGGCCGGAGCCTCACGAGGTTGCGCGATCTCGTCGACAGTTCTCTCTCCGACATCCGCCTGACCGCGAAACGACAGCGCTGGGAACGTATCTCGCTCGCCGATTTCATCAACGAGCGGGCAGCGGCGAGCGGTCTCCAGGCCGAATCGAGCGGGGTTCATTTCACCACCACGACTGTCGATTCGGGGCTCGTCTTGGTTGGCGATCCGCAGATCCTCGCCTCGGCGGTGACGAACCTTCTCAACAACGCCTTCAAGTTCACCCACCCCGGGGGCCGGGTCCTGTTGCGGACTTACCGCAAAGGCCAGGATCTGGTGGTGATCGAGGTGGAAGACGAGTGTGGTGGCCTCCCGGCGAGCGAGGGGGATCCGTTCCAGGCCTTCGGCGAGCAGCGGGCCGGCGATCGCACCGGGCTCGGCCTGGGTCTGTCGATGGCCCGCAAGGGGATTCGCGCCCACGGCGGCGACATCGACATCCGCAACCTTCCCGGGAAGGGATGCATCTTCAGCGTCGAGTTGCCGCTCGCGGTTGGGGATTCAGCGGTCATCCCCGACCTGCCGATCGCAGACCTGGTCGTCTAGAGCCGACTAGCGCGGAGCGAGCTGCGCCTGGCCGAGGTGGTAGCCGATGTGGCTGGTGCGCGATAGAAGAATTGCCAACCGGTTGCGCAGCGGGTTGAGGGCGAAGTCGGCCTCGGAGACTACGCTGTGGCGGCTTGCCCAGTCGCTCGGGCTGAGATCCGCGAAGCCGGCGAGGAGGCTGTCGTGCACTTCGGTCCACATCGCCTTGAGCTCGGTCGCTGACGGGATCTCCGCCACGACCCGGTCGGCCTCGGCGACGAAGGCGGCTTCGAGACCGGGATGCAGACGCTCGCCGAGAAAGAGCAGCGGCCGCATGCCGTCGTGCACCGCGACGAGATGCCCCAGCAGGTAGATCAGTCGGTTCTTGCCGGGCGCGATCGCTGCATCGAGTTGGGTGTCGTCGAGGGCAAAGAAAAGTTTCTCGGCCCTTTCTACGTTCTGTTTCCAGGCGGCGACAGCGGTGGAAACCATGGCCTGCTCGTTGTTCATCTCGCGTTCTCCATGCGCTGCGATTCTAGCGCTTGCGAGCGAGGGGCGGTGCTCCGCGGACCGGTCCGGCGGACGAGACGAGGCGGGTAGAGGGGGACGGCGCCGATGCTCATCGGCAATCCCTCTGCGGGGCTGTGAGGTGCGGGAAGAATGGCGGAGAGGGTGGGATTCGAACCCACGGTACCCTTGCGGGCACAACAGTTTTCGAGACTGTCCCGATCGGCCACTCTGGCACCTCTCCGGCGTTGCTATTCAATGTTTGGCGGAGAGGGTGGGATTCGAACCCACGGTAGAGTTTCCCCTACACACGCTTTCCAAGCGTGCTCCTTAAGCCACTCGGACACCTCTCCGTTCACTGTCGACTTCTCAAAGAACCGTTCCCGGACTCGCCGGACTTCGCCCGCCAGAGACCCTAACGCGCAGGACCTCCGCGCAGGCCGGCGAAAAAACCTTTCAATTTCGCGCCCGCCTCGTCGGCGAGCACCCCGCCCTGGACCTCCAGGCGGTGATTCAACCGCGGATCGCGCACCAGATCACCGAGCGAGCCGCAAAAACCGCCTTTCGGATCGGCAGCGCCAAAAACCAGACGCTCGATCCGCGCCAGCACCGCGGCCCCGGCGCACATGGCGCAAGGCTCGAGAGTGACGTAGAGGGTGCAGCCGCCAAGACGCCACGCTCCGGTCGCTGCCGCAGCATCGCGGATGGCAAGCATCTCGGCGTGGGCGGTCGGATCCTGCGCCTGCTCCCGCCGGTTCCAGCCCGTACCGACGACGGCACCCTCCGCCGTCACGACCAGCGCGCCCACGGGCACTTCGCCCATCGCCGCCGCCTGGCCGGCGAGGACGAGCGCCTCCCTCATCCAGCGTTCGTCTGTCGAAGATGTTGCCGCCTCGACCGTCAAACCACGGGATTCTAACGCAAGCACGGCCGTGGCGCTCGCAACTCCGGTGGAGGGCGATCGCACCGGCGCTTTACAGCGCTCGCCTCCACGACTACGATGCTCCCGACCGCGAGCCGGAAGCGAAGGGTTCAGGTCCTGTGCATCGAACGGTTCCGAACCTCGTCAGGCCCGGAAGGGAGCAGCGATAAGGTCCTCGCTTCGGGTGCCGCAGGAGTGCCGGAACCCTTCGCCTCCGGCTCGACACAACGACATGGCCTATCAGGTTCTCGCCCGCAAGTGGCGCCCGCAGGATTTCGCGTCGCTGATCGGCCAACAGGCCGTCGTCACCGCGCTCTCGAACGCGCTGCGTGAGGGCCGGATCGCGCAGGCGTATCTCTTCTCGGGCATCCGCGGAGTCGGCAAGACCACCGCTGCGAGGGTCTTCGCCAAGGCGCTGAACTGCGAGCGCGGCACGGCCAACGGGCCGTGCAACGAGTGCCCCACCTGCCTCGAGATCACCAAGGGCGCCGACATGGACGTCCTCGAAATTGACGCCGCGACCTACTCCAAGGTCGAGCAGGTGCGCGAGCTCGCCGAGAGCCTGAAGTACGGACCGGCGCGCGATCGCTACAAAGTGGTGGTTCTCGACGAAGTCCATCGCCTGTCCCGACAGGCGTTCGACGCGCTGCTCAAGATCGTCGAGGAGCCTCCGCCACGGCTGGTCTTCATTTTCGCCACTACCGAGATCGAGGCGGTGCCGGCGACCATCCTCTCGCGCTGCCAGGAATTCCACTTCCGCCGGGTATCGAACGTCGAAGCGGTCGCCCACCTGCGCCACATCTGCAAGGCGGAGAAGATCGAAGCGAGCGACGCCGCGCTCGCGTTGCTCGCCCGCGCCGGTGAAGGCAGCGTCCGCGACTCCGTCGCCCTGCTAGACCAGCTCGCCACCTTCGGCAACGGTGTGGTGGACGAGCAGGAGGCGATCCGTCTGCTGGGTGGCATCGATCTCGCGCTCTTCCAGAAGGTGCTGGTCGCGATTCTCGCCGGCGATGCGCTCGGCGTCTCGCTGGTCGCGCAGGAGGTGGAGGAAAACGGCTGGGATCCGCGCACGGTGCATGGTCACTTCCTCGCCTTCTGCCGCGACGCCCTGCACCTTGCGCTCGGCGAAAGCGCCGAGACGGTGGCGCTGCCCGCCGAAGAGCGCAAGGCGCTCACGGAGATCGCCAAGGGCTGTGGATACGAGAACCTGCTCCGTCTCCTCCACCACCTGCTCGGCAGCGAGAGCGCCATCCGGCGCAGCGAAGCCGGCGCGCTGGCGCTCGAGATCGCCTGGTTGAGGGCGGCGGAGTTGCCGCGTCTGGTTGCGATCGAGCGCTATCTCGCCGGCGCGACGGGCGCTCCGGGCGGCGGAAGCACGAAGGGAAACGCGCCCCGACCGCTCGCGCCCGACATTGGGTCGCCGAAGCCTGCGGCCAAGGGACCGCGGCCCACAGCCCTGGCAGCTGCGCCTCTGGCCAACGCTCCGAGCGCGACGCGCCTGGCGGCCCCGTCGAGCGCTGCGAATGTTCCGAATGTTCCGAACCCTCCGAACCCTCCGATTACCCCGATCGCCCCGGTCGTACCGGTCGCCGCGCAGCCACCCTCAGTGGCCGCTCCGGTAGCCGAGGCCGGCCCCAAGGGCGTCGTTCCCGCCGTTACGGCCTTCCTCGAGCAACTGGTACTCCGCCGCCCGACGCTCGCGGCGCTCTTCGAGGACCCAGAGACGCTCTCCTTTGACGACGCTGAGCGCATCCTCGTGGTCCGCCCGATTTCTGACTTCGCCGCCGCTTCGCTCAACCGCAATCGCGAGCTCATCACCTCGGCGGCGATCGCGACCTTTGGCGACGGCGTGCAGATTCGCTTTGCGCCGCCCGACTCCGGCCGCGCCACCGCGCGGGGTTCGGCTGGCGCGCCGGCCGCGGCCGCGCCGGCGCCCGCCGAGGAGCGCAAGAGCAAGGTCGCGGATCACCCACGAGTTCAGGCGGTGCTCGAGATCTTCGGCGGCGAAGTCGCCAGGGTCGATGCTCCGACTTCGCCCGAGGAAGCCCCAGAAGAAGACCTTTCCGCCACCGAGGACCCGTTCCGATGAACATCCAGAAGCTGATGAAGCAAGCGCAGCAGATGCAGGAGAAGATGCAGCGCGAGCTCGCCGAGCTCGTCGTCGAAGCGACCGCCGGTGGCGGCATGGTGACGGTGCAGATGAGCGGTCACAAGGCGCTCCTCGCTGTCACCATCGACCCCGAGGTGATGGATCCCGCCGACCCTGCGATGCTGCAGGACCTGATCCTCGCGGCAGTCAATGAGGCGACGCGCAAGGTCGACGAGGCGATGCAATCGAAGCTCGGGGCGTTCTCCGGCGGGCTGCCGGGGATGATGTAGAGCGCGCCCGACGCCTCTCCCGGCGTCGAAAGGAGCTCTTCTTCGCCATGGCCGATCCCCTCTCGACACTGATCGCGGAGCTCGCCCGGCTGCCCGGTATCGGCCCGAAGACCGCCACCCGCCTGGCGCACCATCTCCTGCGGGTGCCGATCGAACAGGCTCGACGGCTCGCCGAGGCGGTCGTCGAGGTCAAGGAGAAGCTCTTCCACTGCTCGCTCTGCAACTCGATCACCGCCGAGGATCCGTGCCGCATCTGCAGCGATCCGAGCCGCGACCGAACGCGCATCTGCGTCGTCGAAGAGCCGTTCAACATTCAGCCTCTCGAGCGCACAGCTGAGTTCCACGGCCTCTACCACGTTCTGCTGGGAAGCCTCTCTCCGCAGCGCGGTATCGGCCCGGGCGAGCTGCGCATCGACGGCCTGCTCGGCCGCCTTCAAGGTCCACCGGCGATCGCCGAGGTGATCGTCGCGACCAATCCCAACGTCGAGGGTGAAGCGACGGCGCTCTATCTCGCGCGCCTGCTCAAGGGCCGCGTCGAGCGCATCTCGCGGCTCGCCTTCGGTATGCCGGTCGGCGGCGACATCGAATACACCGACGAAGTCACCCTCGGCCGCTCGCTCGCCGGCCGGCGCGACATCTAGATGGAGCCGGGGCTCGCCGCTGGCGACCTCCTGCCGGAGATCCGCACCGCTCTGCCCGGCCCGAAGAGCACCGAGCTCGCCCGCGACCTCGCGCTCTACGAAGCGCCCGGGATCAACACGCTCGGTCCGGGCGACGCGCCGTCGCTGGTCTGGCGCGCGGCGCGCGGCGCCAACGTCCTCGATCTCGACGGCAATCGCTTTCTCGATTTCACTTCCGGCTTCGGCGCCGCGGCGATCGGCCATCGCCATCCCAGGGTCGTCGCCGCGCTCGTCCGGCAGTCGAGCGAGCTCCTGCACGGTCTCGGCGACGTCGCGGCGCACCCCAGCCGCATCGAGCTCGCAGGGCGGCTCTGTGCGCTCGCTCCGGTCGACGATCCGCGGGTGCATTTCGCGGTCTCCGGCGCTGACGCGGTCGAGATCGCCTGGAAGACCGCGCTGCTTTCGACCGGCCGGCGGCGGCTCATCGCTTTCGATCCCGGCTACCACGGCCTGACCCTTGGGGCACTGGCCGCGACTTCGCGGCCGGAGTTCCGCGCCCCGTTCGCGGCGCAGCTCTCGCCGCACGTCGACCGTCTGCCGTTCGGCTGCCCGCTGGAGCGGATCGCCGAGCTTCTCGTGCCGCGCGGCGAGACGGCGAGCGACGTCGCCGCTCTGCTCGTCGAGCCGATCGTCGGGCGGGAAGGCGTGCTCGTCCCGCCTGCCGGCTGGCTTGCCGGCGTCGCACGGCTCTGCCACGAAGCCGGCGTAGTCTTCATTCTCGACGAGATCCTCACCGGCTTCGCGCGCACCGGACG
>JBDSRU010000240.1:0-11455 GCA_039929145.1 Thermoanaerobaculia bacterium | reverse complement strand
AGGGCCGCCCGCGGGCGGCCCTTTTCTCGTCTTCGCGGAGGCGTCGAGGGGCGTCTACTTCCCGCTGCTGCAGCACTCGGTACCGCAGCAGCTTTCGACGGCGAGCTTGCCGGCGCCGGGGTTGGCGCTCGCCTGGCCGTGCCGGGCGCGGTAGGTGAGCGAGCGGACGGTTCCCTTCACATCGTCGAGCTTCGTGCCGGTGCGCGCGAGGAGCGCTTCGACCTCTTCCGGCATCGTGGAGAGGAGCGTCTCCAGGTAGTCGACATCGCGCAGGATCTCGATCTCGCCCAGGCCGGCTTCGGCGAGGCCGGAGAAGTAGCACGAGCGCTGTTCCGCGCCGGAGATGCAGCCGACGTAGCCCAGGAGGTCGGCGGCGAGCGCTTCCGGCAGCGGGCGCTCGAGGACGATGTCGGAGACCACCAGACGGCCGCCCGGTTTGAGGACGCGGGCGATCTCGCGGAAGACCGCCGGCTTGTCGGGCACCAGGTTGATCACGCAGTTGCTGGTCACGGCGTCGATCGAGGCGTCGGCGACCGGCAGCGCTTCGAGCCGGCCGGCGCGGAACTCGACCTGCGCGAAGCCCATCCTCTCGGCGCCGGCCCGCGCCTTGTCGAGCATCTCGGGCGTCATGTCGACGCCGATGACATGACCGGTCGGGCCGACCCGGCGGGCGGCAAGAAAGGCGTCGATGCCGGCGCCGGAGCCCAGGTCGAGCACCGTCTCGCCCGCCTGCGGTGCGAGGTAGCCGATCGGCGCGCCACAGCCCAGGCCGAGGTTGGCGTCGTCGGGGAGCTCGGCGAGCTCGCTGGCGTCGTAGCCGATCCCCTCGGCGACTGCGGTTTCGCAGCCGGCGCCGACGCCGCAGCCGCAGCCGGAGATCTCTCCGCTGGCGATGCGACCGTAGCGGTTGCGCACTTCCCCTACTTTGGTTTCGTCATTCGTGTTGGCGAGGTTCATTTTCGGGTCTTTCCTTTCCGGGCGCCGGAGAGCGCCGTGAGTGGGCTGTCCGGCGGGCAGCAGACGCCGGCCTGACAGCAGTTTTCGTAGAGATAGGCGAGGAGCTCCTCCATCGCGCCGAAGTTCGCCGCGTAGCGGATCGAACGCCCCTCGCGGCGCGAGAGGACGAGCCCGGCGCGCTCGAGCTGGGCGAGGTGGAACGACAGCGTCGGCGCTGGCACGGCGAGGGCCGTAGCGATCTCGCCCGCGGCGAGACCCGCCGGCCCCTGCTGCACGAGCCGGCGGAAGAGAGCGAGGCGGGTCTCCTGGGCGAGGGCGGCTAAACGGTCGAGGGCGGCTATCGCTTCCATATTTCTAAAACTATCGAACAATTACGGCGCTGTCAACTCCCCGACGGGGCGGTATCATCCATCTCTCTTGCCGCGCTTCCTCCTGCTCGCTGCCCCCCTTCTGCTACTCGTCTTCGCCCTCGGTTCGGCGGTGTTGGCTTACTGTGGACTCGCGCCGGACCTCGCACCGCTCGCGGCGCACGGCTCGGCCCGCGCCGAGGGCCTGCCCGCTACCGTCCAGTGGGCCGCCTGGGCCTTCGAGGCGCTCGCGCTCCTCGCCCTCTTCCTGCTCGTCTGGGGGAGGACCCGGCGCTGGTGGCTCGATGGCCTCGCCGCCGGCACCGCCGCGTGGACCTTCCGCGGCCCGCTGCTGGTGATCGCCGTCGCCAGCCTCACCCGGCTGCCGGTCGCTCCGTTCTGGCAGCTGGCGCGCGGGGCGCTTGTGCTGGACCTCGTCGCCGCGCTCGCGCTCGGTCTGCTGGCGCAAAGCACGCTGGGCGCCGAGCCATGAGTTCCGCCGCCGAGCCGCGGATCGCCGCCGTCGGCTCCGCCTTTCCGAAGCACTACTACGATCAGGAGGCGCTGCTCGCGGCGCTGCGCGGCTACTGGGAGCAGCGCTACTTCAATCTCGACCGGATCGAGCAACTGCACCGCAACGTGCTGGTCGGCGGGCGGCACCTCGCGCTGCCGATCGAGGAATATCCGGGACTCGTCACATTCGGTCAATCGAACACCGCCTGGATCCGGGTCGCCGAGGAGATCGGCGGCGAGGCGGTCCGGGCAGCGGTCGCCCGGTGCGGCCTCGCGGTCACCGACATCGACGCACTCTTCTTCGTCACCGTCACCGGCATCGCGACACCGTCGATCGATGCACGCTTGATCAATCGTCTCGGCCTGCGGAGCGACCTCAAGCGGATACCGATCTTCGGTCTCGGCTGTGTCGCTGGCGCCGCCGGGATCGCTCGTGCCGCCGACTACGTGCGCGCCTTTCCGGACCAGGTCGCCGTCCTGCTCTCGGTCGAGCTCTGCTCGCTCACCCTGCAGCGCCAGGACCTCTCGATTCCCAACCTGATCGCCTCGGGTCTTTTCGGCGACGGCGCCGCGGCCGCGGTGGTGGTCGGAGGGGAGCGCGCCCAGGTCTTGCCCGCGCCCGGCGCCGCGATCCTCGCGACGCGTTCGGTCTTCTATCCGCATTCCGAGCGTGTGATGGGGTGGGATATCTCCGAGAACGGCTTCCAGATCGTCCTTTCCGCCGAGGTTCCGCAGGTGGTCGAGGCGCATCTGCGAACGGACGTCGACGAGTTTCTCTCCGGGCATCAGCTGACGCGCGCCGACATCGGCTCATGGGTCTGTCATCCCGGCGGACCGAAGGTGCTCGAAGCCATGGAGAGCGCTCTCGAGACTCCCGCGGGCGCGCTGGAGCTCACCTGGAAGAGCCTGCGAGAAGTCGGCAACCTCTCTTCCACTTCGGTCCTCCTGGTGCTCGAAGCGACGCTCGCCGAGCGCCGGCCGGCGCCCGGAACGCTCGGCATGCTGCTCGCGATGGGACCGGGCTTTTGCAGTGAGCTCGTGCTTTTGCGGTGGTAAGTTCCTGCGCGTGACTCTCCCGCCCGGCACCCTCTTCTACCTCATCCTGGTCGCCGCCGTGGCGGTCGAGCGGACGCTCGAAATGGCACTCTCGATGCGCAACTCCCGGCGCGCTTTCGCTCGCGGAGGCGTCGAGAAGGAGTCGCGCGGCTTCTACCTCCTCATGGTCGTGGCGCACGTCGGATTCCTCGCCGCCGGCCCGCTCGAGGTGCTGTGGCTCGGACGCCCCTTCATCCCGCCGGTGGCGATCGTCGCCACCTGGATCGTGATTCTCACCATGGCGCTGCGCTACTGGGCGATCCTGACCCTCGGAGAGCGCTGGAACACCCGCGTCATCGTCATCCCGGGGCTCGCAGCGGTCGCGTCTGGCCCGTATCGCTTCGTGCGCCACCCGAACTACGTCGCGGTGGCGATCGAAGTCGCGATCCTGCCGCTCGTCCATTGTGCGTGGATCACCGCCATCGCTTCGACCGCCGTAAACGCCCTGCTGCTCGCAGCCAGAATCCGCCACGAGGAGCGCGCCCTCGAGTCGGCCGGCGACTACCGCCAGACGCTCGCCGGACGCGCCCGCCTGTTGCCGTGGGGCGACGCGTGACGCCCGCCGAGATCGAAGCGGGAATCGTCGAAGTCGCGACCCAGCACCTTGGCTACTCCGGTGCCTTTGACCCCGCTCTGCGTCTGGTCGAGGATCTGGAATTCGACTCGCTCAAGCTCCTGACCCTCGCCGCGGAGGTCGAGAACCGCTTCCGCGTGACGCTCGAGCCGGACGAAGAGGCGGGGATCGAAACCCTCGGCGACCTGCTGGCGCTGCTGCAAAGGAAGCTGGCTCCTTGACGAGCCGGCCGGTGATGCCGCTCGACACACTGCAGCACCTTCTTCAACGGGCCAGGGAGTTCCCGCTCTCCGGCCTGCGCCTGGTCGATCGCGCCGAGCGCGAGAGCTTCCACTCCTGGGCGGCGATCGCGGAGCGGAGCTCGTTCGTCGCCGGCGGCCTCGCGCGGCTCGGCATCCGGCCGGGCGATCGCGTCGGCCTGATCTATCCCACTTCGCCGGAGTTCTTCGACGCCTTCTTCGGCACGCTTCTGGCTGGCGCCGTCCCGGTGCCGCTCTATCCGCCGGTCCGCCTCGGCCGTCTGGCCGAGTATCACCAGCGCACGGCGGCGATGCTCACCGCCGCCAGTGCTCGCCTGCTGCTTGCCGAGGGTCGGGTCCACGCCTTGTTGGGTGAGACCCTCGTGGCGGCGCGCCTCCCGCTCGGCGGGCGGACCCTCGGCGATCTGCCGCGCGACGCTCCCCTCGCCATCGCCGGCGCACCCTCCGATCTCGCGATGGTGCAGTTCTCCTCCGGCACGACGGTCGAACCGAAACCGGTGGCGCTCACCCAGGCGGCGGTGCTCGCTCAGGTGCGCGCGTTGAACGCGCTCTGGCCCGCGCCGGCGCCGACCGCGCAGGAGCCGATGGTCACCGGCGTCTCCTGGCTGCCGCTCTACCACGACATGGGGCTCATCGGCTGCGTCTTCCCGGCCCTCGAACGGCCGTCGGTGCTGACGCTGGTGCCGCCCGAGGCTTTCGTGGCACGGCCAGCGCTCTGGTTGCGCGCCCTCGGCCGCCACCGCGGAACGATCTCGCCGGCGCCGAACTTCGCCTACGCGCTCGCTACCGAGCGCATCCGCGACGAGGAGATGGAAGGAATCGATCTTTCGAGCTGGCGCTTCGCGCTCTGCGGAGCGGAGACCGTCGTGCCCGAAGTGCTGCGCGCCTTCGCGACCCGCTTTGCGCGCTGGGGGTTCCACCCCGAGGCGCTGAAGCCGGTCTACGGCCTCTCGGAGGCGGCGCTTGCCGTCACCTTCGCCGACCTCGGGCGCCCCTACGTCGTCAAGGCGTTCGAGCGCGGTGCGCTGGCCGAGCGCGGGGAAGCGATCGCCGTCACCGCGCGCTTGCCGCGTGAGAGCGGGGAGGATCGGGTCAGCGGAGTCTGCGGAGTCAGCGGAGTCACCGGAGTCACCGGAGCCAGCGGAGCCGGCCCGCTGGTCAAGCCGCCGATCGAGATCGTTTCGGTCGGTCGGCCGCTCGCCGGCTTCCGCCTCGAGCTTCGCGACGAGCGCGGCGCTGTCCTGCCAGAGAACCGGGTCGGCAGACTCTTCGTCGCCGGACCGTCTCTCATGCGCGGCTATCTCGATCAACCGGCGGCGACCGCCGCGACCCTGAAGGACGGCTGGCTCGACACCGGCGATCTCGGCTTTCTGCACGACGGCGAGCTCTTCCTCACCGGCCGCGCCAAGGAGATTCTGCTGGTGCGCGGGCGCAACTACGCGCCAGCCGACCTCGAGCTCGCGGTCGCCCACCTTCCCGACGTGCGCGAGGGATGTGTGGCCGCGGCGAGCCACCTGCCGGCGGGCCGCGAAACGGAGGCCGTCGTTCTGTTCGTCGAACACCGCAAGGGCGTGCCGCTCGAACGCTTCCCGGCGCTGCGAGCGCGGGCGCGCGAGGCGGTGCTGGCGCGCGTCGGCCTGGCGGTCGATGCGGTGGAAGTGCTGGCGCCGGGAACGCTGCCGCGCACCTCCTCGGGCAAGATCCGCCGCGGCGAGGCGATGAAGCGCTTCCTCACCGGTACACTCACGGCCCCGGCACCTGTCGGTCCGCTGCGTCTGGCGGGCGCGCTCGTCCGGTCGCGAATCGCATTGTGGAAAGCAGGGAGGGCGGAGAGATGAAAAGCGGAGAGATCGTCATCCGGCGCGGCGAGATGGGGGACATCCCGTACCTCCCGCCGATCGAACGCGCGGCGACCGGCCGTTTCCGCGGCCACCCCGCCTTCGACCCGTTCTGGCGCCAGAATTTTCCGCACGAGCTGTTTGCCGAGCACGTCCGCGACCGCACGCTCTGGGTGGCGACTCTCGATGACTCGCCACCGGTGGGCATGGCGTTCACCACCGAGATCGACGGCATCGCCCATCTCGATGAGATCGATGTCCATCCCGACGTCTCCGGCAAGGGAGTCGGCAGTGAGCTGCTCGAGGCGGTGGTGGCGATCGCGCGGGTGAGCGGCTACCGCGCCATCACCCTCGCGACGCTCACCGACGTGCCATGGAATGCGCCGTTCTACGCCAAGCGCGGCTTCCGTATCCTTCAGCCACACGAGCTCACTCCCGGCCTCATCCAGCTCCAGCGCCGCGAAGCGATGGGCGGCTTCCCGATGCACCTGCGGGTGATCATGCGGCGCGAGCTCGCCTGATCTTGCGCTGGAGGTCCATGGAAATGCGAACCCTGATTCTTGCGGGCTTTCTTGCGGCTGCGCTGCTATGGGCTCCGCCCGCGTCGAGTCAGGTCGAAGGCAGCGCGCCCTTTTCGAGCGCCGGGACCTCGGCCGAGGCGGTCGATCGCTTCCTCGCAGATCTTCGCGAAGCGATGGCGCAGGACGATCGCGCCGGCGTCGCGGCGATGCTGCAGTATCCGCTGCAGGCCTGGGATGGCGAACGATCCTTGAAGGTCAAGAGCGCAAAGCAGCTGCTGCGCAACTTCGACCGCATCTTCGACAAGGGCCTCAAGTCGACGATCTGCGATGCCACCTCCGCGACCGCCTTCGCCAACTACCAGGGTGTGATGTTCGAGGATGGACGCATGTGGCTCCGACCCACGGAAGGTGAGGAGGTGCTCCGGATCGTCACCCTCAATGCGCCAGCTCCGGGGAACTGAGCCAGGAAGCGAATTGCTATTCCCCGTCGGGGAGGTGGAAACGGCGCGCCTCGACGGCGACGCAGAGCGCAGAGCGCCGGCCTGAGTTCGTTGGCGCGCGCTCACGCAGAAGACCCGGCATTGAAAAGCCGGGCGCGTTAGACGGGAAGGAAGCTCATGCCGGACGGAGCCTCCTTCTCGACGAAGGCGAGGAACGCTTGCTGGCGTGATTCGATCTCGTCGCAGAGAACGAGGAAGTTCTCCAGACCGTGGAGCGATGCGAGGGCGGCGTCCTTGCGCATCCACGTCGCATCCCAGTAGCCGAGGTTCGCGGCCTTGAGAATCCATTCGAGGGCAGCGCCGGAGTCGCCCAGCAGCGCGTGCACTTTGGCGATCCAGTAGGTGAAAGTGCCGTCGGCGGCGGCGCCGGGCTCGGCGGAGCGCAGCAGCTCGCGCGCGCGCTCCTCTTCTCCCGGCCGCCCGTCGGCGGCGAGCACGAAGGCGAGAACGCACTGGGCGATCGGATCGGCGGGGTCGAGGGCGAAGGCCTGCTCGATCCAGCGTTGGGCCTCGGCGTGCTCACCGGCATACCAGGCGGCGATGCCGCGCCAGTAGTTGTAGTGCGCGAACTTGGGCCGCCGCACGACCAGCGCCGAGGCTTCGGCGCGGGCTTCGTCGAGGCGGCCTTCGTAGATCAGCACCGAGAGGCGGCGGATCGAGTGCGCGAAGCGATCGTCGAGCGCCGCGGCGCGCTCCTGCGCGGCCAGCGAGGCCGACCACAGGCCGGTGTTCTTGAACAGATACGACAGGCCGTCCCAGGCCGCGGCATGCGCGGGGGCGCGCTCGAGTGCGCGGGCGAAGTCGAGGAAGGCGCGCTCGTTTTCGCCCCGTTCGAGGTGAATGAGTCCGAGCACCGTGCGCGCCTCGATCGAGCCGGGCTCGAGCACCAGCGCCTCCGAAACAGCCTGTTCAGCGCGCGCGTAGAGCTCGACGTCGCCGGCAAACTCGGCGGTCTCGGCGTCGTGGCGTCCGAGCCGGATGAGGAGGGCCGCGCGCCGCGCCGTCGCCTCGTCGGGCGGCAGTCGCGGGGCGAGGTCGAGCGCCTTGACCAGAAGCGGGCGCGCATCGCGTGGGTTTCGCGCCGCGGCGAGCTCGGCGGCGGCGAGGGTGTGCTCGATAGCGCGCGCGAAGTCGCGGCCCATCTCGCAATGCAGGGCGAGGGCAACACGCATCGTCTCCAGCCGGCCGGCGTGCAACACGGTGAGCGCGTCGGCCGCCAGCAGGTGCTTCGCCGCCCGGCGCTTGGGCGCCAGCGCATCGTAGAAGGCGTGCTGGTAGAGCGAATGCACGAAGCGGTAACGCTGGGTCGTGGCGCCGCTCGTGAGCTCGAGATCGCCGACCGGTTCGACCAGCCGATGAGTCGATTGCAATGAGCGCAGGCGCTCCTCGATCTCCATCTCGTCGCGCTCGGTGAGCGAGGCGACCACGGCGGCGGTGAATTCGAGCCCCTCGACGCTCGCCGCGGTGAGCAGCCGTCGATCGGCCTCGTCGAGCCGGTCGACCTTGTCGCGGATGAGCGCCACCATTCCCTCGGGGACGATGCGGTCCATCGAGTCGAGCGAACGGGCGAGCACCACGCGATCGCCGTCGCGCGCGACCGCCCCCGACTGCAGGAGGTGATTGAGAACGTTGAGGAGGAAGAGAGGATTCCCCTCGGTGCGGCGGAGAGCGAATTCGACGAGCTCGCGCGGCGGCGGCGCGCCGAGCTCGCGCTCGAGAAAGGCCGCGACTTCATCCTCGGCGAACGGCGCCGGCGCGATCTCGCTCCACGGCAGGTTGCCGCGGGCGAAGCTCGCCAGCGCGGCGCGCAGCGGATGGCGCTGCGACTCGACGTCGGCCGGGCGGTAGGTCACGACCAGCAGGAGCTTCAGGTTCTCGAGCCGCGGCGCGAGATAGGCGAGGAGGTCGACACTCGCCGGATCGGCCCACTGCAGGTCCTCGAGCAGCAGCACCAGCGGACGCCCGGAGGAGCTCGAGGCGATTGCCGCCACGAAGGCGGCGAACTCGCGCGGCATGCGGTCGCGTGAGCGCATGCCGGCAAGGGTCTCTCCCGCCGCCGCCTCGGCTTCGCTCGCCACTCCGGGAAAGTGCACCGCCCAGGTCGGCGCGAGCTCGACGAGACGCGGCACGAGACTGTCGCGCTCGCCACTCGCCAGGAGATTGCCGAGCGCATCGAGAAACGGCGAGTAGGCCTCGGCCGAGCCGAACTGTTCGGGCGACCGTCCGAGCGCCAGCCGGGCCCCCGGCGCGGTGAGCCGCGCCCGGCGCAGAAAAGCATGCGCCAGGGTCGACTTGCCGGCCCCGGGCTCGCCGGCGATGGTGACCAGCTGCCCGCTGCCGGCGGCGGCCGCTTCGAGGAGCTCGGTGAGCAACGCGAGCTCTTCACCGCGCCCGATCGGTTCGGGTGCGGCGCCGGTCGAGCGCTCGCGCAGGGCGCGCCGCAGGCGTGCCGATCCGGGAAGGCTTCCGGAGCTGGCGAGCGACGGCACCGGACTGTCCAGGGTGGTCTCGACGAGCGCCTGCAGAAGACCCTGGTGAAAGTCGCCGGCACTCTGCGGGCGCGCCTGCGGGTTCTTGGCGAGGGCTCGCATCACGGCCCGCGACAGTGCGCTTCCCACCTGCGGGGCGATCGCCTGTGGCGGGCGCGGCTCCTCGGTGAGATGGGCCAGCAACACCTCTTGCGCCGTGCCGCGACGGAACGGCACCTCACCGGTGAGCAGCGTGTAGACGATGACCCCGAGACTGTAGATGTCGCTTTCCGTCCCGGCCGGTCTGCCCTGGCATTGCTCGGGGCTCATGTAGAACGGCGAGCCGATGGCGTGTCCGCCGGTCAGGCCAGGGTCGTCGCTCTCGAGCATTCGCGCCAGGCCGAAATCGGCCACCTTCGCGATCGCGCCGGCGAAGAGAATGTTGCCCGGCTTCAGATCCCGGTGCACGATTCCCTGGCGATGCGCGGCATCGACCGCGGCGGCGAGGCCGGCCAGCAAAGTGACGACCTCCGCTGGCGGCAGCGCTCCTTCGACGGCGATGCGATCCGAGAGCGCGCCGCCCTCGCAAAACTCCATCGCCAGATAGGGCTCGCCCTCTTCGGTACGCCCGAAGTCGAAGACCGTGACGGCGTGCGGGTGCACCAGAGCGCCGGCAGCGCGGGCCTCGCGGCGGAAACGGGCGAAAGCTACCGGCGACGGGAAGAGCTCCGGATGCAGGACCTTGATCGCGACCGGGCGGTCCATCTCCTCGTGCAGCGCCCGGTACACGACACCCGCGCCGCCCTCGCCGACGCGCTCGAGGATGCGGTAGCGGCGGTCGAGAAGGCCTCCCAATCTCGGATCGATCGCACTCACGCCGACTTCACCTCGCAGGCACTCATGAAACGCAAGTAAAGATGCCGCGAGCGTAACACGGCGGTTCGCGCGCGAATCCCGGCCGGCGGACCGCCGATCCCTCTAGAATGATCCGAAGATGATCCTCGGGAAGCGCATCTGTGTCGTGATGCCGGCCTACAACGCCGCCGCGACCCTGGAGCGCACCTTCCTCGAGCTCGACCGCGCGGTCATCGATCGCGTCCTTCTGGTGGACGATGCTTCCGCCGATGAGACGGTCGCGATCGCGCACCGGCTCGGCATCGAAACCCACCTGCACGAAGTGAACCGGGGCTACGGCGGCAACCAGAAGAGCTGCTATGCGGCGGCGCTCGCCGGCCCGGAGGAGATCGTGGTGATGCTGCATCCTGACTACCAGTACACGCCGCAACTGGTGCCGGCGATGGCGGCGATGATCGCCTACGGCGAGTACGACATCGTCCTCGGCTCACGGATCCTCGGCAACGGCGCGCTCGCCGGCGGCATGCCGTTCTACAAGTACTTTGCCAACCGCGCGCTCACGCTGGTCGAAAACCTCCTGCTCGGACAGAAACTCTCCGAGTACCACACGGGCCTGCGCGCCTTCCACCGCAGCGCGCTCGAACGGCTGCCATTGACGCGCAACTCCGACGACTTCATCTTCGACAACGAGATTCTCGTGCAGGCGTTCGCTGCCGGCATGCGCGTCGGTGAGCTGTCCTGCCCGACGAAGTACTTCGCCGAGGCGTCGTCCATCTCGTTCGGTCCCTCCGTGCGCTACGGCTTCGGCGTCCTGCGGGTGGCGTTCGCCGGCTTCCTGGCGCGGGCCGGACTGTTCCGTGCGCGGTTCCTCCAGGTGCCGACGCCGGAGCGGCCTTGATCGACGTCATCGTCGTCGGTGGCGGGCCGGTGGGTCTCGCGGCGGCGATTGCAGCGCGCTCCCACGGCCTCTCGGTGCGCCTGGTGGAGCGTCAGCGCCCGCCGATCGACAAGGCCTGCGGCGAGGGCCTGATGCCGGCGGGAGTCCGCGCGCTCGCGACGCTGGGCGTGCGATTGCCCGAGCGCTCGCTGCCGTTCCGGGGCATCCGCTACCTCTCCGACGGTGTCGTCGCCGAAGCCGATTTTCCCGGCGATCTCGGGCTCCCCGGCAACTGCGGCCGGGGCATCCGGCGAACCGACCTCCACGACGCGCTCGTCGAACGGGCCGAGGAGGTCGGAGTCGAGCTCTACTGGGGCACGCGCGTCGAGAGCACGGGGCCCGGCGAGGTCGCGACCGCCTCCTCTTCGTGGACCTGCCGCTTCGTGGTCGGCGCCGACGGCCTGCGCTCGGCGGTGCGCCATCGCGCCGGACTGAGTCCGGCGCGTTCAGACACCGCCGGACAGGGTTCGGCGAGAGGCGTCGCCGCCGGCGAGCTCGCGTGGAGTCCGCGAGCGCGCTACGGCGTTTCGCGGCATCTTCGTCTCGCTCCCTGGTCGGAACGCGTCGAAGTGACCTTCGGCGCCGCCGCC
>JBDSRU010000239.1:0-3371 GCA_039929145.1 Thermoanaerobaculia bacterium | reverse complement strand
TCGACTTCGTGCGGTGATAGTCGTTGATCCAGTTGCCGGAGCTGCCCGGCGCTTTTTCGTCGAGCTGACCGCCGGGTCCGCCCTCGGTCGGACCGAGCGCGATGAAGCTCGAGACGTAGACGATCTCTCCGACTCCGGCCTCCTGCGCTGCGCCGAGCACGTTCTCGAGCCCGCCGACGTTGACCCGGTCGAACTCCGCCGCCGGAGCGTCGATCTTGACCAGCGCCGCGGCGTGCAGCACAACATCGCAGCCCCGGGCAGCCGCGAGCAGGCTCGCGCGGTCGGTGACGTCGCCGGCGGCGAACTCGACACCGGCGGGAAAACGCTCGCGCGAAGCGCTCGGCCGCACCAGCAGCCGGAGCTCGTGGCGCGGCGCGAGCGCCGCAACGACCCGGCGGCCGAGAAACCCGGTCGCACCCGTGATCAGGATCTTCAAGCTGGAGAGCCTCCGGCCGACCCCGCCGACGCCTCCACCGACTTGTCGCGCAGCATTCGGGCGTCGCCGAGCAGGTCGCGCAGCGCCGCTTCGACGCCGCGCTCCGGCTCCCAGCCGAGCGCCCGCAGGCGCGAAGCGTCGCCGCACAGACGCGGCACGTCGACCGGCCGCAGCTTCTCCGGATCCTCCGCACAGTGCACCGAGAGACCGGAGAGCCCGATCAGGCGTTGGAGCAGCTCGGAGATCGAGTGGTCGATGCCGCTGGCGAGATTGATCACCACTCCGGGCTGGGGCGCCTCGGCGAGCCGGGTCAGCGCCGTGACGGCGTCCTCGATGTGCAGGAAGTCGCGCCGCGCGGAGAGGTTCCCCACCGAAAGCTGCGGCGGTGCGCCGCGTTCGATCGCCGCGAGCTGGGCCGCGAACGAAGGTAGCGCGAAGGTCGGAGCCTGACCTGCGCCGATCAGGTTGAACGAGCGCACGACCGTGGCGCCCGCGGCGAGTGCCAGGCGTTCGGCCGCCGCCTTGGTCAGGGCGTAGGGATTGCGCGGCGCAAGTGCTCGCAGTTCGGAGATCGGCTGCTCCTCGTCGGGGACGAGACCGTAGACCTCGGCGCTCGACATGAAGAGCACCGGGCATCCGCACGCGGCCGCCAGGATGTGCTCGACGCCGAGCACATTGATCGCGAAGTAGTCCGGAATCCGCCGCCACGACTCACCGACATGCGACAGCGCCGCGAGATGCACGATGCGATCGGGCGCGAACTCGGCGACGGCTCCGGAGAGCGCCGCGGCGTCCCGGATATCGACCGAGAACCGATCCGCCGCCATCAGGGCGTGCTGGTCGATCGCCACCGCTCCGACCCGATGCCCTGCTGCCGCGAGCCGCTCCGTCAACCTCCGCCCGACGAAGCCGGTGGCGCCGGTGACGAGAATGCGCAGCGGCGCGGAGCGGGGCCCGGGCGGCGGGGTCTGGAGTTGCAACCGCGCGCTACTTTCGCGCGATGCGCTGGCGCCAGTAGTTGAGCAGGTCTTCGAGCGTCTGGTCGAACGGAATCTTCGGCTCCCAGCCGGTGTCGGCGTGGAACTTCGAGTAGTCGCCGATCAGCACCTCGACGTCAGAGGGACGCAACCGTGCCGGGTCGGTCTCGACCTTCACTTCGACCTTCGCCAGCGCGATCAGCTTGTCGAGCATGGCGCGAATGGTGATCGCCTTGCCGGAAGCGAGGTTGTAGACCTCTCCCGGCTTGCCCTTCTGGGTGGCGAGAACGTAGCCGCGAACCATGTCGCGGACGTCGGTGAAATCGCGCACCGCGTCGAGATTGCCGACCTTGATGACCGGCGGCGCCAGTCCGGCTTCGATCGACGCCACCTGCTTGGAGAAGTTCGAGGTCACGAAGACCTCGCCGCGGCGCGGCCCGGTGTGGTTGAAACCGCGGGTTCGGACGGCGCGGATGCCGTAGCTCATGAAGTACTGGTAGGCGAGGAAATCCTGCGTCACCTTGGAGACCGCGTACGGCGAGAGCGGTCGCAGCGGATTGGTCTCGCGGATCGGAACCTCGTCCGGCAGGACCAGTCCGTACTCCTCCGAGGAGCAGGCGATCTGGATCGCCGGGTCAAGACCGAGCGAGCGCACCGCCTCGAAGATGTTGGTCTGGCCGGAGATGTTGTCGGTCAGGGTCTGCAGCGGCGACACCCAGGACGACGGCACGAAGCTCTGCGCCGCGAGGTGATAGATCGCGTCGGGGCGGCTGATCTCGAGCGCGTTGCGCACCGCGGTCATGTCGGAGAGATCGCACTCGAGCAGGCGGATCTTGCCCTCGATCGCTTCGATGTTCTCGCGCCGGCTGCGCCAGCGATAGGTGCCGAAGACCTCGACTCCCGGGTGGTCAGCGAGGAAATGCTCTGCGAGATGCGATCCCGCGAAGCCGGTAATGCCTGTGATCAGTACGCGTTGCATTCCTGCTCCTTTGTCTAGACCGCGAGGTGGCTCGAGAGTCCGTCCTGCCAGGACTCGACGGAGCGCCCCGCGAGTTTTTCGAAACGATCGACCGCCAGCACCGAGTAAGCAGGTCGTGGCGCCGGACGAGGCGCCTCCGCGGTCGAAATCGGCGTGATCTCGACCTCCAGGTCGAGCCGCTGCGCGATCTCGCGCGCGAACTCGAACCACGAGACCGCGTGGCGATTCTGGTAGTGCACCAACCCGGTGACTCCCCATTCTCCCAGATCCGACACGGCTCTGGCCAGAAAGGGGGCCCAGGTGGGGGCCCCCAGCTGGTCGTCGACGACGCGGAAACTCCTCTGCCCCGCCCGGATCCGTCCGGCGATGGTGTCGACGAAGTTCGCTCCGCCCTGCCCGAAGATCCAGCTCGTGCGCACGACCAACGCGCGCTCGAAAGCCAGCGCCTGACGCTCGCCTTCGAGCTTGCTCACGCCGTAGCTCGAGCGCGGGCCGGTCGGATGCTCTTCCCGGTACGGCGTGGTCGCGGTGCCGTCGAAGACGTAATCGGTGGAGAGATGGACGAGCCGCGCTCCGGCGGTCGAGGCAGCGCGCACCAGATTGCCGACCGCGGCGCCGTTGACGGCCAGGGCGCGCTCCGGCTCGGTCTCGCAGAGATCCACCTTGGTGAAGGCGGCGCAGTTGACGATCAGGTCGGGCCGGAAGGCGGCGCAGGCCTCGGCGACCCGCTTGCCGTCGGTGATCTGCCCCTGACCGTGAGAGAGACCGAGCACCGCCCAGCCGCGGCGCCTTCCCTCCCGCACCAGGGCGCGACCGACGATGCCGGTGCCGCCGAAGACGAGCGTCCGCATCGTCCGCCGCAGGCTCTCAGTCGCCGCTCGACCCGCCGCCTGAGATATCCAGGAACGAGCCGACGTTCTTCAGGGTGACCGAGAGGCGGTAGTCGCGATCGACGATCAGGCCGCGAGTGTACTCGCGT
>JBDSRU010000238.1:0-4572 GCA_039929145.1 Thermoanaerobaculia bacterium | reverse complement strand
CCCTCCTGCCGCGCCAGGGCGCTCTGGCGCTCGGGATCCAAAGTGGGCGACCACGCCTCAAATAGGAGCCCACTTTGGATCCCGAGTGCCGGAGTGCCCCACCACGACAGGTGAAAATCGCCTGGCGCCCTTTTGGAATCCCTCAAGACGAGACGAGTAAGAGCACGCTACTTGCGTGACCATTCGGGGACACACAGCGGGGGGCTGCAAGGGGGCGCGAATGCCAGCGCACTTTGCCCCCCGCAGTATGTCCCCAAATGCGGGCACGTCGGCCCTGCCTGGATCCAGTTGGCACCCCACCGGGAAGACCCTCCTGCCGCGCCAGGGCGCTCTGGCGCTCGGGATCCAAAGTGGGCGACCACGCCTCAAATAGGAGCCGACTTTGGATCCCGAGTGCCTGAGTGGCCCAGCACGACTACCGGAAATCGCCCCTGAAAGCGCCTGGCACCTAGCTACGGCCACCCGTCGTTACCCGGACAAACAAAAAGGCCGGCGCAAACGCCGGCCTTTCGGTGCTGCTGCGATGCCGAAGAGCGTCAGGGCAGTTCGTTGCGGATCGTGAAGTAACGCTCGCCGACGATGCTCGTCACGCCGTGGATATCGACCGCGACCGCCTGCACATGGTGCAGACCGTCGGAGGTCAGACCGGTGTCGAGATTGAAGAGCCAGCCCGGCGCGAGGCTGTCCGGATAGCCCGGATAGACCGCGCTTACGTCCGGCCGAAGGAAACCGTAGGAGGCATCACCGACCCAGGTGCCATCGAGCCAGATCTGCACCGTCGAGATGCCTTCCGGGTCGAGCGTCCAACCGTCGATCTGGGTGATGCCGTCGATGATCTCGCCATTCGCCGGATGATCGATGAAGCCGATCGAACCGCCGTTGCCGGTGTTCTCGTCGCAGAAGAAGGAGACCGGGATCTCGGCGATGTTGGCCACGTTGCCGAAGTAGTCACCGGCGCGGATCGTCAACTCGTGGAAGCCCTGCGAATAGCCGACCGATGAGATCAGCCAGCCGACATCGAGGACGAAGCGGAATCGCGCATGCGGCGAGTTGGCCACCGTCGGGAAGATCTGTTCCACGTCGAGGCTCTGCAGGCCGTAGCAGTTCGTGAGGCCGCCCCAGTAGGGGTCGCTGAAGCAGCTGATCACCGTATTGGCGTAGAGGCCGCCGTTGATCAGCAGCTCGACGTACTTGACGCCGGTGTCGCCGCTCTCGATACCAACGTCGAGCGCCCAGCCGCTGACCACGCTCAACCGGGGCGTCAGATCGTCGAGATCGCAGGTGCCGTAGAACTCGCTGCTCGGGTTCGGGAAAGTGATCGCCCCGAACGGCGGCAGGTTCGAGGTGTTGTTGTTGATCTGGATGGTGACCGCGTTGAGAAAGCGTTGCTCGCCGCTGTTGCTGGTGACGCGAGCCGAGATCTGGTGCAGGTCGTTCGTATAGAGGGTCGAATCGAGGAAGAAGCCGAAGCCGACCAGAGCGCCGTCAGGGTAGCCCGGGAATACCAGCTCGACGTCGGGACGGTTGCGCCCGTAGTCGGTCAGGCCGGCAATCGCGCCGTCGACGTAGAACTCGACGCGCTCGACGCCGTCATCGTCCAGCGCCCAGCCGGTGATCGGCAGGAGTCCGCCGCCGGCGTTCTGGTGCTGCCCGCCGTGGATCCCCTCGACGAAACCGAAAGGTGCGGCCGCAAAGGCGGGAAGGCCGGCGAATGACAGAGTCAAGCCCACGAGAAAGCAGAGTTTGCGCCGCATCATCGTTCTCCTTCGTCTGAACTCCGCGTAGTGTGAGCGGGAATCGCCGGAAAGTCAAGTGATTGCAGCACATAGGCGCGATATGGCCGAAAATCAGCTCGTCGGAGAGCTGCACCGACAGATGTCCCGATGCTACCCGAAAGCGCACAAATCACTGTGCAGTCATGCACAACACGCTGTGCAGAGGTAACCTAGGCGCGATGAACCGTGGTCTTGAGCCCGAAAGCCACCCCGCGGAGAGCTCCGCGAACGCGAAGCGCCACCGCGCCGGAACGATTCCCGGGCAAAGGGCGGCACTCTGGCTCGTCGCGGTCTCCGCGGCGTGGACGATCGTCGCTCTGGTGCGGGTGCTGCCCTACCTGCCGACGAGCGGCGGTGATTTCGAGCACCTGCATCGCAGCGCCGCGGCATTGGTCTCGGGACAGGGTGCCTACCTCCATCCCGAGCTCGACTACCCGCCCCTCTTCCCCGTCCTGCTCGCGCCGTTGGGGTTTCTATCGCTGGACGCAGCACGATTCATCTGGCTGGGGATCTCCATCGCGGCCGTGTTGGCCGCGATGGCGGCGATCTGGCGCCTCGCCGGCAGCGATGTCGTCGCTGCCAGCGCGGTCGCCGTCGCGCTCGCGATCGAGGGCACCGCTCTGCCGAACCTCGCGCTGGGCCAGACGAATCCCATGCTGCTTCTCCTCCTCGCTGTCGCGCTCCTTCTCCACCGTTCGCGGCCCGCACGCGCCGCGGCTGCAATCGGTCTCGCGGCAGCGCTCAAGATCTGGCCCGGCCTGCTTCTACTCTCCTTTCTGGCAGGCGGCCGCAAGGCGATCGTTGCCACCTGGCGGAGCGGCCTCCTCACCTGGGCGCTCCTCGTCGCGCTCCCGTTCGGCCTGCTCGCCGTCGCGACGCCGTCGCCTCATCTTCCGCCAAGCCACGGCTTCTGGTTGGGGACGCCGGCTCTGCTCAACTTCTCCGCTCCCGCCGCCGTGCTGCGCGCGAGCTACGACTGGGAGCCGGGCGGCGCGCTGCCCGCCGATTGGGTGAACGGGGTCACGGCGACCTGGTCGCTCGACAACGGGCGCCGGTTACGGAGCGTCCTCAGCTCTCTCGTGACCCTCGGGGCGGGGCTCGCCGCCCTGGGCATGCGCTGGCGGAGGGTGCGCGGACAGCGCGCATCCGACGACACGGATGAAACAGATGAATTTGACGAATCGCCGGGAGTCGCCCTCACCGGCGCGCTGGTGGCGCTCGCACTCGTGGCTGCGCCAATCGCGTGGTACCACTATCAACTCCTGCAGCTGCCGGCCTTCGTGCTGGCCTTCGCCGCCGCATTCCGCGCCCGGCGCTGGGGCGTGGTCGTGGCGCTCGCCGTGCTCCTTGCGACGCTCACCCGCCACGAGTGGGTGGTCGCGGCGGTCGGGCTTTTCGAGCCCGATCCGACGACCGCCCTCTATTGCACCGGACTCATCCTGCCGCTCGCTGGAACATTCTGGTTCGCAAGCCGAGTGCTGGCGCTCTCGCGCGTCCGCCCGCCCGAAACGAGCGCACGAGCGGTCGACCGCCAGCCCTCGACCTGAGAGCCGCTCAGTTGTTCCACCTCTGTTCCCGCCGCGGCAGGGCGATCCCGCGGCCGGCGAGGTTGCGGCGCAGCCGGTAAATGACCGAATCGACGCCGGCGACCCCCATCGTCGCACCAGGGCTGGCGGCGATCTCGCGACTGGTCCAGCCCTCGAGAAGCGCGAGACGGGCGATGCGCACCATGCTGGGGGTGACCTTCCGGCCGAGCGCCTGACGGCAGATCGCCAGGAAGGCGCGCCTGCGCTCGCCTGCCAGCAGGCGATCCTCCGGCCCGAACGGATCGACGACACCAGCGGCCGGCACGAGCCGCCAATCCACCCAGGCGACGCGGTGGCCGCCCCAACGCTTCGCCGCGAGCGCCTCCCGGCGAGCGTCGACGACGACGCTCACCGCGACGCGCTGAAGGTAAGTCATCAACTGGGCCTCGCTCTGGCCGTGGAACCGACGGCGGCGGGCGCCTTCGCCAAGCAGCCGGCAGTAAATCTCCTGGACGAGATCCTCGACGCGCGGTTCGTTCTCGCCGAGGTTGCCCAGGCGAAGCAAGGCCCGGCGCACGGCGCTCACGAGACGTCCGTGAAAGCGTGCGACGAACTCCGCCCAGGCGCGTTCACAGGTGCCTGAAGCGCAGCTTCTGAAAAGGTCGGCGGAAGAGATCGAGGAGGGTGCTGCGGGTTTCGTCGACTGCTGAATCGTCTGTCTGGACATTCTCCGCTCCGTGGAGGTTGTGGAGCGGAGGCGTCGGAAAAAGTAAAAGCCGAGCGCGCATGAGCGGCTCGGCCATCCAGGAACAGCGAAAGACTACGCTTTTCTGCGCGGGCTGCCAAGCCCTCGGGCGACGGCGCAGAAGGGATAGCGGCGTTGCCCGACCTACAGCACCGGCACCGGACAGAGCTCGTCGCCGATGCGGTGGCCGTTCATGCCGACGCTGAACTGGCCGGAAGCACTCGACACCGGCATGACCCAGAGCTGCTTCGGCACGTCGCCGAACGGCTCCAGCAGGCAGCCCAATTCCACCCGGTTCTCGACGTCCACGAAGCCGAACGGAGCTGCTACCGGAATCTCCGACGAGCCGACCTGGCGTCGCGAAGCGACTTCCGTGACGATGAAGTCGCGCACCGCCAGCTGACCGTTCGCCGCTTCGTCGAAGGCTGTGGTCTGGAGATACTGACAGGCGTCGACGAAGGTCGGCCGGGCGCCACAGGTGACCGGCGCGGGCGTCGCCTGACTGGGCTCGGCCCAGAGAATGAGG
>JBDSRU010000237.1:0-8560 GCA_039929145.1 Thermoanaerobaculia bacterium | reverse complement strand
CCATGACCCGGTCGAGGGGCGCGGCGCACGAGCGGCAGGCGAGGTCTTGCGCGAGTGGAGTCATGGTCGGGGTCGAAGTGGGGCGCCTTGCGCCCGCCGTGCAGAACTCTAGCAAAGCGCGGCCGGCGGACAGGCCGTGCCGCCGGGGGCCGTGTTATCTTCGGGGCGCTTCGAGACCGCCCCCGATGACCCTCGATCCCGATCTCCTCGCCATTCTGGTCTGCCCGAAATGCCGCGCCGCGCTCGAACGGGTGGAGCTGCCGGAAGCGGTTCGCCGGACGCTGGTCGAACGTTACCGCGAGCACTTCCGCGACCAGACTCCGGTCGTCGAAGAGGGCCTTCTCTGTCGCGAATCGCAGCTCGTCTACCCGATCGTCTCCGACATCCCCGTCATGCTGGTGGACGAGGCTCTGCCGGCTTCGGCGCTCGCCCGCTAGGCCGCTCCTCGACGTGGGCTTTCCTGCACGCCTGCGGCTCGCCCCCTGGAACGCGGCGGCGCGCGAGCGGTTGCGCTTCGGGCTCTATACCTCCCATCTGCTGACGCTGTTCGGCATCGCGCTCTCGAACGTCGCGCTCGGGGTGGGCCTCCTGCTCTTCCCGGCGTTGCGCGAGCCCGGCGACCGAGGCTTCCGCCGCGCCCGGCCGCTGCTCTTGGCGGCCCTGGTCTACGGCGGGCTGCTGGTCGTCGCGGTTGTCTTCTCGCAGGATCCGGCGACCAGCGTTGACGAGCTGAGCGAGCTCTTCACCCTCGCGGCCTTGCCGCTCGCCATCGGATCGATCGCCGGAGAACGGCGGCTGCGCTGGCTGTTCGATGCCGCGATTTTCGCCGCGGCACTGGCGGCCGCGGCCGGGCTCGCCCAGTTCTGGATCGGCTTTGGCGATCTCGACCGGCGGATCCGGGGGCCTTTCTCGCACGTCATGACCTTCTCGGGCATCCTGCTCCTGGTCGACCTGATGCTCATCGCCCGCCTGATGTTCCGGCCGCGGCCGTCGAGCTCCGTGCCGAGACTTTCCGGGCGCGAGGGTGCGGGAGGGATTCTCGGCCAGCGATGGCTCGCCTGGGTGGCGTTTCTGGTCATCACCGTCGCCCTGGTCGGCTCGCTCACCCGCAACGCCTGGATCGGCCTCGCCGTCGGCGGCGGTTGGCTGCTCTGGATCCGGCGTCGCCGCTTGCTCCTCTGCGTGCTGCCGGCGGCCGCCGCCTTCGTCGTTCTGGCGCCGGTGCCGATCCTGGCGCGGGCGCTTTCGGTCGGCAACCTCTCGGACGAGTCGAGCTACGACCGGCTCTGCATGCTCGAGGCAGGAGCCCGGATGGTTGCCGAGCATCCGCTTTTCGGCATCGGGCCGAACATGGTCGAGCGCCTCTACCCGATCTATCGCCATACCAGCGCCTCGCGGCTCAACGTGCCCCACCTGCACGACAGCTACGCCCACCTCGCCGCCGAGCGCGGCCTGCCGGCGCTGGTGAGCTTTCTGGTGCTCCTCGGCGTGGCGTTGAGGCGGGCCTGGCACGGCTATCGATCCGAGCGCGGCACCGGATCGATCCACGATGCGGGGCCGCGCGCCGACCTCTGGCTGGGCGTCACGGCGGCGTTGCTCGCCTTCTCGGTCGCCGCTCTCTTCGAGCACAACTGGGGAGACGTCGAGGTTCAACGGATCGCGCTGTTGCTGCTCGCGGCGCCGTTCTGCCTCGAAATCGAGACCCCGGCTGAGGTCGCTGGAGCGGCCGCCGGCGGCGCCAGCTCCTCCAATACACATACCGGGGGCGGAAAGTGAACGCCGGGTCGGGCGCGCCCGAGGCGGACTTCACCCGCCTGCTTGCCGAGTCCCGGTCAGCGGTCGACGCCGAACTCGACCTTCTCCTGCCCGCGGCGGGCAGCGCTCCGAACAGGCTGCATGCAGCGATGCGTTACAGCGTCCTCGGCGGCGGCAAGCGGCTCCGTCCGGCCCTGGTGCTGCTCGCCGGCCGATCGTTCGGGGCGCCGGACCGGTTGCTGCTGCCGGGCGCCGCGGCGATCGAGCTGGTGCATACCTACAGTCTGGTCCACGACGATCTGCCGGCGCTCGACGACGATGCGCTGCGCCGCGGCCGGCCCACCCTGCACAAGCAGTTCGACGAGGCGACGGCGATTCTCGCGGGCGACGCGCTGCTCACCCTCGGTTTGACGATTCTGGCCGAGCTTCCCGCCGAGGTGGCCGGGGAGCTGCGGGCTCGCGCGGTCGCCCTGGTCGGAAGGGCCATCGGCACGGGCGGGATGATCGGCGGACAGGTCGAGGATCTCGAAGCCGAGTCCGGCTGGGCGCCGGGGCCCGCTGCAGAGGCGGCGCTCGACCGGATCCATCGCGGCAAGACAGGCGCCCTGCTCACCGCCAGCCTTCGCCTGGGGGGTGTTTACGCCGCGGTGACTTCGGCGGAAGATCTGATTCTGCGCGAGTTAGGCGAGACCATCGGGCTCCTGTTCCAGATCCGCGATGATATTCTCGACGTCGAGGGGAGCGTTTCCGCACTCGGCAAGACGCCTGGAAAGGACGCCGCCGCGCGCAAGCTCACCTATCCCGCGCTCTACGGTCTCGACAGGAGCCGTGAGCGCCTGAAGGAACTCGGTCAGGAAGCGATGGACCGGATTGCCGACTTGCCGCGCGAGCGCGAGAGCTGGGAGCAGCTGATCTCGTTCCTCGATCGACGCGGCTATTGAGGCGAACCGGAGATTCTGGGCCTGGCGTACAGAGTCGATTCCAGGCCCACCCGGAGAACCCATGAACCTACTCGATCGCGCATCCAACCCGCATGAGCTTCGGCGGCTTACTCGCGAAGAACTTCCACAGCTCGCCGACGAACTGCGCGCCGAGATCGTCAGCGCGGTTTCGGAAACCGGTGGCCACTTCTCTTCGAACCTGGGAACGGTCGAGCTGACGATCGCGCTGCACTACCTGTTCGACACCCCGCGCGACCTGCTGATCTGGGATGTCGGGCACCAGACCTATCCCCACAAGATCCTCACCGGCCGGCGCGACCGCATGTCGACGCTGCGGCAGTACGGCGGGATCTCGGGTTTCTGTCTGCGCAGCGAGTCGGAGTACGACGTCGTCGCCGCCGGCCACGCTTCGACCTCGATCTCCGCCGCGCTCGGCCTCGCCGTGGCGCGCGATCTGCGCAAGGAGTCGCATCAGGTCGTGGCGGTGATCGGCGACGGCTCGATGACCGCCGGCATGGCGTTCGAGGCGATGAACCAGGCCGGTCATCTGGGCACCAAGATGATCGTCATCCTGAACGACAACTCGATGTCGATCTCGCCCTCGGTCGGCGCGTTGACGAAATACCTCGAGGCGCTGATGGCCGGGCGCCACTACGCCAAGCTCAAGGACGACATCAAGAAGGTGCTGCACAAGATTCCCGGCATCGGGGATCCGATGGTCGAAGTGGCGAAAGGACTGGAGGAGGGTCTGCGGCAGGTTTTCACGCCCGGGACGCTCTTCGAGGAGCTCGGCTTCCGCTATATCGGTCCGGTCAACGGGCACTCGATCCCCGCGCTGCTCGAGGCGCTCGAGAAAGCCAGGGAGATCGACGGACCGGTGCTTCTGCACTGCATCACGCAGAAGGGCAAGGGCTACAAGTATGCCGAGGACGAGCCGGTCGAATACCACGGTCCTTCGCCCTTCGATCCGATCGCGGGCATCCAGAAAGGGAAGCCCGGATCGGCCCCTTCATACACCTCGATCTTCGGCAAGACGATCATCCGCCTCGCCGAGCACGATCCGCGAATCGTCGCGATCACCGCCTCGATGCCCGATGGCACCGGCCTGATCCCGTTCGCCGAACGCTTCCCTGAGCGATTTCTGAACACCGGAATCGCCGAGCAGCACTCGGTGACTCTCGCCGCTGGCCTCGCTCTGGGTGGCATGCGGCCCGTGGTGGCGATCTATTCGACTTTCCTTCAGCGCGGATTCGATCAGATCTTCCACGACGTCTGCCTGATGGATCTTCCGGTCACTTTCGCCCTCGACCGTGGTGGCATCGCCGGCAACGACGGCTGGACGCACCACGGTCTGTTCGACTACGCCTACTTCCGCATGTTCCCGAACTCGATCGTCATGGCACCGAAGGACGAGAACGAGCTCCAGCACATGCTCGCCACGGCGGTCGAGCAGCCGCACCCGACGGCGGTGCGCTACCCGCGCGGCAACGGTATCGGCGTGCCCCTCGACGCCGAGTTCCGGCAGCTGCCGATCGGCAAGGCGGAGGTGATGCGCCGCGGCCGGCACGGCCTCGTCTGGGCGACCGGTTCGACGGTCTATCCGGCTCTCGAGGCGATCGAGCGCCTGGCGAAGGAAGGGATCGAGATCACCCTGGTGAACGCCCGCTTCGTGAAGCCGCTCGATCGTGAGCTGCTCGCTTTGCAGGTCGAACAGGCGGGCGATGTCGAAGGCGGTGTGCTTCTCGCGACCGTCGAAGAGCACTCTCTGGCGGGCGGCTTCGGCAGCGCGGTTCTCGAAGCGCTCTCCGAGATGGAGCTCTCGCAGGTCGCCACGCTGACGATCGGTGTGCCGGACAAGTTCGTTCCCCACGGCTCGCAGGATGTTCTGCGCAAGTTGCTCGGACTCGACGCCGAGGGCCTCTACTTCCGCTTCCGGAGTTTCTTCTCCAGGACCGCCGCCGCGCGCGGCCGTCGTGACGGCGAAGGAGCACTGGATCCGGCGACCTCGAAGAACGGGGGCGCTGACGCTGCAGGTCTGCGGGGTGTCGCCGGTGCGTCTCGACCAGCTACTGGTTGAGCGCGGCCTCTTCACCACCCGTGAGAAGGCGCGGCGGGCGGTGATGGCGGGTCAGGTCGGGGTCAACGGTGTGCGTGTCGACAAGCCCGGAAGCCCGATGCGCGACGACGTCCGCCTCGAGCTCACCGGCACGGCCGAACCGTTCGTGTCACGCGCCGGTGGCAAGCTCGCCGCAGCGCTCGATCACTTCGCGGTCGACCCCACGGGCCTCCGCTGTCTGGATGTCGGGGCTTCCACCGGCGGTTTCACCGATTGCCTCCTGCAGCGCGGCGCCGTCCACGTCGCCGCCCTCGATGTCGGCTACGGCCTGCTCGATCTCAAGGTGCGCAACGACCCGCGGGTCGAGGTGCGAGAGCGCATCAATGCGCGCTATCTCGCCGCCGACGCGTTCGAGCGTCCGTTCGATCTCATCGTCGTCGACGTATCCTTCATCTCCCTGACCAAGGTCGTGCCGGCGCTGCTGCCGCATCTCGGTCCGGACGGTCTGCTGCTGCCGCTGATCAAACCGCAGTTCGAGGTCGGCCGCGGCGGGGTCGGCAAGGGAGGCCTGGTGCGCGACGAAGCACTTCGCCAGTCGACGATCGAGCTCCGTGCCCGCGAGCTCGCCGCGCTCGGGCTCGAGCTCGTCGGGACGTTCGACTCACCGGTGGCCGGCGCCGAAGGCAATCGCGAGGCTTTCGCTCTGCTGCGCAATCAGCCGCGCGAGATCCCGGCCGAGGCGGCGATGGAGCCGTCATGATCGAGCCGCGCGGTGCGCGCCGGGTCGGGGTGGTGGCGAAAGCCGCCAGCGCGGATGCCGCGAGAGTGGCGCGCGAGCTGGTCGAGTGGCTCAACCGACGTGGGCTGGAGGTCTTCGTCGAGCCTGGAACCGCGCGCGAGAGCGGCACCTCCGGCGACGGACCGCTCGCCCCCGGAGTGCGCTGCGACCTGGTCGTCGTCCTGGGGGGTGACGGGACTCTGCTCTCGGTGGCCCGCAAGGCGGCTGGCGGCCCGCCGATCCTCGGTGTGAACCTCGGGCACCTCGGGTTCCTCACCGAAGTGGCGCGCACCGAGCTCTACCCGGCGCTCATTGAGGTCCTGGCCGGCCGCTACGCGGTCGAACCGCGGAGCCTGCTCGAGGTGGCGCAGACCAAAGTGAGCGGAGAGCGGCTCACCTACCGCGCTCTCAACGACGTCGTGCTGGCCAAGAGCGCGCTGTCGCGCATGATCGAGCTGCTCCTCACGGTCGACGGCCGGCTGGTCGCACGCTACCGCGCCGACGGTCTGGTGGTCTCGACGCCCACGGGATCGACGGCCTACAACCTCTCGGCCGGCGGGCCGATCCTGCATCCTCTCCTGCCGGTTTCGGTGTTGACTCCGATCTGCCCGCACACGCTGACGCTGCGCCCGCTGGTGGTCCCGGATACCAGCGTGATCGAGGTCGAGATCGAAGCGCGGGAGGACGCCCCCGAATCGCGTGCCGACCGCGTCTACCTCACGGTCGATGGCCAGGAAGGCGGCGAGATCGGTTTCGGCGACCGGGTGCGCGTGACGCGTGCTTCGGAGCCCGCTTATCTCGTGCGCACCGGCGAGCGCAGCTCGATCTTCGAAGGATTGCGCAACAAGCTGCACTGGGGAGAGTAGCGGCCCGTGGTCTGGCTGCGGATCCGGCGCTGGGTCGTTCGACCGTTTTTCTGGTCGCTCGCCGTGGTCGCCTTCCTGTTGCTCTGTCTGCGCGCCTTCCTTTCTTCCGACTTCGCTCGCGAGGAGCTGGCGGAGCGCGTCGAGCAGCAGCTCTCGCAACTTCTCCATCGCACGGTCGCGATCGGACGGCTCGACTTCGAGCTCCTGCCGTTCGCGCTGCGCATCGAGGAATTTTCGATTTCCGGCCCCGGTCCGAAGGATCCGCCGTTGGTCACGATCCACAAGCTACGGGTGGATGCCGACCTCGACGCGCTCCGCAACGACGTTCTCGACCTGCAGACGGTCTCGGCCCAGGGTGTCCGTATCCACATCGAGCTCTATCCCGACGGACGGGACAACTTGCCGAGGGTGGCGTCGAAGGGCAAGGGCGGACGGTTCACGTTGCGTGTCGGGGGGCTCTTCGTCGAGGACGGCGAGTTCGAGCTCGACGATCAGCGGTTGCCGCTGGCGATTTCCGCGCACTCCCTGCTGGTCAACCTGTCCGGCCTCGGCGGAGCCGAGGTGCAGGGCAACGTGACGGCGCAAGAGGTCGTCACCACGCTCCCGAAGGCGCTGCCCTGGCCCTCCACCCTGACCGCGAAGGCCCGGCTGCGCGACGACCGGGTGGAGATTCTCGCGGCGCGTCTCCGCTCTGCGGAGCTCGACGCCCAGGTCGCCGGGTTCGTCGGCTGGCGAGGCGGCACGAACGGAGAGATTCACGGCGTCGTCGAATCCGATGGGCGGTTTCTCGACCAGCTCGGCTACCTCAAGGGCGAGATTGCCGGCCCGCTGCGATTCGACGGTGCGGTCCATTTCGAGCATCACGAGATCGGTCTGGAAGGCGACCTGACCTCGCCCGGCCTCGATCTGTTCGGCTTCCGCCTCGACGACCTGGCGGGCCGGGTGACGAGCGGCGGGCCGCGCATCTCTTCGCTCGTCCTGGCGCTCGACCGCGGCATCTTCGCCGGCGGTCCAGTCTCTGGAGTCTTCGACGTCGATCTCCAGAAAACCGGTCCGCTGGCTCGTCTTGCGCTGCGCGCCGACGGGCCCCAATTGCAGCGGGTGCTGGAGGCTCTCCATTTGCCGGCGCCGGCGCTCGCGGCGTCGGCGCACGGCGACCTGGTCTACGAGTTCCCTTTGAAAAACTCCCGCAACGGCACGGGCTCCGGCACGTTCGAGTTGCGCGCGCTGGTGCCTCCAGGCGCGGGAGCGGTTCCGGTCGACGGTATCGCGGTGCTCCAGCTCGCCGGTGGGCGGCTCGACCTGCAGAAAGTCGAGGTCGCCTCGCCGAACCAGCAGATCTCGCTGCATGGCGCCTTCGACCTCGTCGGCAAGTCGGGCGACCTGGTCGTCGACGTGCGGAGCGAGAACCTGGGCGAGCTCGCTCGTCTGCAGCCGTTCCTCGAGACCTCGCCGTGGCCGCTCTGGCTGCCCGATTCCGGGCGCGGCGAGCTCACGGCGCGGGTCGATCTCGCGGCCCAACACGCCACCGTGGCGCTCGCGCTCGAGCTCGCCGATCTGCACGCGCCAGGCGGCTCAGCGGAGCGCGCCGTGGGCCGGCTCACCCTCGACCCGACGGCGGTTCGCGACCTCGACATCGAGCTCAGTCGCGGTGCCTCCTCGCTGAAACTCGCCGGCTTCCTGCCCTTTGGCGCGAACTCCGCCGGCACGAGCTCGCCGCTCGCCCTCGACATCGACTTCCGCGCCTGGCCTGCCGCCGAGGCGATGCCCTGGTTGCCGGCCCCGCTGCCGATCGCGGGCGATGCCACAGGGCGGTTGCGTCTCGGCGGTTTCGTCGACGCGATGACTGGCGAGATGCAGGGCGTGATCGCGCCCGTCGAGGTCGCTGGCCTCGACTTCGACCGCCTCGAGACCCGCCTCGACTGGGATGCCGAACGCCTGCGTGTGCGGCAGATCGAGCTCGAGTCGCCGACCGGCCTTCTGCAGGGCAGCGGCGAGCTGGGTTTCGCTGACGATGCGCTCCGCTTCGAGGTCGTTGCGGAGAATCTCGATCTCGCTGCGGAGCCCTGGCGAGGATTCACCGGCGCGCGGCTCAGCGGGCGCGCGGCGATCACGGCACAGCTCACCGGAACGCTCGCTTCGCCGCGCCTCGTGCTCGACGCCG
>JBDSRU010000236.1:0-7664 GCA_039929145.1 Thermoanaerobaculia bacterium | reverse complement strand
GTCGCCGATCTCGGCCTGCCGCTCATCGTCAAGCCGTCGAACGGCGGCTCGACGGTCGGTCTCAGCCTGGTCAAGCGGCCCGAGGACCTCGACGCCGCCATCGCTCTCGCGCTCGAGACCGACCGCGACGTGATGCTCGAACGCTTCCTCCCTGGGCGCGAGTTCACGGTCGGCATCCTCGGCCAGGAGGCGCTGGCGGTGGGGGAGATCATCCCGCAGCACGAAATCTTCGACTACGAGTGCAAATACACCCCCGGGCTGACGCAGGAGGTCTTTCCGGCCGAAATTCCGGAAGAGCTCTCGCGCGAGATGCGCGCTCTGGCGCTCGCCACCCACAGAGTTCTCAAGCTGCGCGACTTCTCGCGCGTCGATTTCCGTCTCGACTCCGGCGGTGAGCCCTACGTTCTCGAGGCCAACACGCTCCCCGGGATGACCGGTACCAGCCTCCTGCCGCAGAGCGCCGCCGCGGTCGGCATTCCGTTCCTCGACCTCTGCGCCGAGATCTGCCGCCTGGCTCTCGCCCGCTGAGTAGCGGCGCTTCAGCTGGATGAGCAACAAAAAGGGCGACCTCGTGAGGTCGCCCTTTTTGTTGCTTCAGGCTGCGCTGCGACTCAAGGGATGAAGGACGCCCGCAGGTCGGAGAAGGTCCAACCCGGGGTGTAGGACTCGGGGCCTTCGGCGCGCTGATAACCGAACTCGATGAAGAAGCTGCTGGTCGAGAAGGTCGAGCCCCGCAGGTTGTAGGCCTTGGTCGAAACCGTGCCGCCGCCCGCGTGGGTAATGCGGTAGAAGACGGTGTCTTCGTTGAGATCGTACTCGTAGTGCATGTGGTAGTCGCCGCCCGGCTGGGGGGATCCGCCCTGGTTGGTCTCCTGCCAGCCACCGCCGGTCGCGTTGACCTGGAAGACGGTCATGCTCCGGGTGCCGCGAAGGTTGACGTAGCCGAAGAGGTTTGCCCAGCTCTGGCCGTTGTTCAGCCACATGACGCAATGGAAGCCGCTGGAATTGCTGCGATCCCAGCCGCCGACGTGGAAGTCGAAGTCGACAACCAGCTTCTTGAAGGTGCGGTTGCCGCCGAACGGCATGTTCACCCGGTAGTTGTGGGTGCCGTTGTTGCTCGTCGGATAGCGCACGATCTCGCCGTTGCGGGTGAAGACGGTGGCGTTGCCCGGGGGAGGATTCGGATTGGGATCCGGGTCGGGATCCGAGATGACGGGCTCGGTGAGCGTCGAGCCCGCGATCGTCGCCGAACCTTCGATGAACTCGGCCTCGCCGGTCTGGTCGTTGTAGGTCGAAACGTAGGCCCAGAAGCTTTGATTGCAGCTGACCTCGGCGCGCGCGCCCTCGGTAGCCAGCGTCAGGCCGATGAGGCCCAGAGCGTCGTCGAACTGGATCGAGGAGACAGGCGGCAGATCGACCGGGACGTTCTGAATGGCCAGCAGGCCGTTCTTGTGCCGGATCGTGATGGTGCAATGGGCGGCAGAGTGCGCCAGGTTGACGACGCCCAGGTTGGTCGTGACCAGGGCGCCAGCGCGTTCCAGCCCTTGCAGGGCAACCACCTTGCCGGCGCCGACGAGCTCGGTCTGATCGAGCACCGGAACCTCGGACTCGGAAACCTTCGTGCCGTTGACGTTGCGCACCGTGAGCGCGCCGCTGAACTGCAACACCACGGATCCGTCGAGCTCCAGGAGGCCGCGGAAACCGCGCGGGATGAGGTCGCTGTAGCGCTTGGACTCGCCCGGGGCGAGGTAGAACGGACCTTGCTCATCACCCGCCACGCGAGTTGTGCCGTTGGAGGTCTCGGGGAGGTAGCGCACGACGAATCCCTGGATGGCGGCATCGGGGTTCGTCACCCAGAGGTCGGTCATCCGGGTATAAGCGCCGTCCACCTCGTTGACTGCCGCTGGCAGATAGACGGGACCGGCGACCGCGGGTGCGGCGGCGAGCGCCAGGGTTGCGAGGGCGATGAGAGTGTGCTTCATCAGGGGGTGTCCTCCGCTGGTTGTCCGCATTCGAGTGGGCTCGAATGGGGCTGAGAAGTGGGAATTCTAAGTAATTTGCCCCAATAGTTCAAGTAAACCTTGAACTATTGGCCTGTAGGTGCTGCACGGCGCCCGGTTCAGCGTCGATTTGATACCCTCCCGCCTCGCCATGAGCCAAATCGTCCGCATTGCCCACAGCCCCGACTCCGATGACGCCTTCATGTTCTACGCCCTGACCCAGGGCCGACTGGCGATCGACGGACTCGACATCCAACATGTGCTGCGCGACATCGAAACGCTGAATCACGCGGCATTTTCCGGAACCTATGAGATCTCCGCGATCTCGTTTCACGCTTACGCCCATCTCGCCGATCGCTACGCGCTGATGCCTTCCGGAGCGAGCTTTGGCGACGGGTACGGGCCCGTCGTGGTTACCAGAACCGCCCGGCGGCGCGAGGAATTCCCGGATCTCGTCACCGCCATTCCCGGCGAGCTCACGACAGCCGCCCTCGTTCTGAAGCTCTGGCAGCCCGCCGTGCGCACGGTGGTCGTGCCGTTCGATCAGATTCTCGACGAGGTTCGTTCGGGCAAGGTCGATGCCGGTGTGGTCATCCACGAGGGCCAACTGACCTACGAACAGGACGGTCTGGTCGCCGTCACCGACCTGGGCGCCTGGTGGAAGGAAGAGACCGGCGATCCGCTGCCGCTGGGTGGCAACGGGATCCGCAAGGACATCGAGCCGGCGCACGCGCGGCGCCTTTGCCGGCTGCTCACCGAAAGCATCGCCTACGGCCTCGACCACCGGAGCGAGGCGATGGAGTACGCGGTGCGCTATGCCCGCGGTCTCGAGGACGACCCCGAGCGCTCCGACCGCTTCGTCTCGATGTACGTCAACGAATGGACGCGCGAATACAGCCCGGGCGCCCGGCGCGCCGTGCAGCGCCTTCTCGATCGCAGCCACGAAGCGGGCCTGCTGCCGAAGAGGATCGTCGCGGAGTGGGTCGACGCAGGCTAGCCATGGCTCCGGCTGCGATCGTCTTCGACCTCGACGGCACGCTGATCGACTCGCGCCCCGACCTCACCCTCGCGATCCAGCGGATGCGCGCGGCGCTAGGCCTGTCGGCGCGTTCGGAGGTCGAAGTCGGAGGGATGATCGGTGAAGGCGCCCGGGTTCTGGTCGAGCGCGCGCTGGCGGAGGCTCCGGCGGAGATTTCGCGCCCAGCGGCGCTGGCGGACTTTCTCGCCCACTACGCCGAAGTCTGCACGCGCGCGACGCGCGCCTATGAAGGAATCGCAGCCGTCCTCGACAGCGCCAGTGCGCGCTGGCCGCTCGCGCTGCTCACCAACAAGCCGATCGCGATGACTGACCGGCTCATCGATCACCTCGGCTGGCGGGAACTCTTCCGGCTCGTGGTGGGAGGCGACAGTCTCGCCTGGCGCAAACCCGACCCGCGAACGCTCGCTCACGTCGCAAGCGAGCTCGGCTTCGAGACCGGGGAAGTCGTTCTCGTGGGCGACAGCCGGATCGACGCCGAAACCGCCGCGGCGGCCGGAGCGGGATTCATCTGGGTCGAGTGGGGATACGCCGGCCCCGAGGAGCGGCGGAGGCTCGCGGGCGGAAACTCCGCCCGCACCCCCGCCGAGCTCGCGAGCCTTCTGGCCGCCTTGCCTCAGTAGTTCTTGAGGAAGGCGGTGACGCCGGCTTCCTGCTTCTCGCGGCGGCCGATGCAGATGTCGATGATGTCGACCACCTTCTCGAGGTTGTTCGGACCGCCGGAGAGTTTGGCGACGCGGGGAGTGAAGAACGCGGTGCCCTCGTCGCGGTGGGCTGCATCGCAGAATCCGCTGGCCGTCCAGACCAGCCCGGCGGTGTACTGCTCCGGAAGCGCGGCCGCGAGCGGATCGAACGCCTGCTTGACCCAGTCGAAGGCCATCTGCCGGGTCGCCCGTTCGCCCGAGAGGGTCCAGGGGATGCCGCCGGCCTCGCGGACGTCGAACTTGCCGGAGAGGACGAGGGCGAGGGCCTTCTCGACCGCCGCCGGATCGCGGAATCGCCCGAGCGCCTCGAGGATCTGGCGCCGGATGCGACGGTCAGGCTCTTTTTGCGCGGCCGCTTCGAGGGCGTCGAAGAGCGCGACGTCACCGGAGACCGCTGCAATCGCGAGCACGCTGCTCAGCATCTCCTGTTCGATGGCCGTCGGATCCTTGATCCAGGCGTCGGTCAGGCGGCGAGCCTCCGCGCGGGTGGCGGGATCGGCGGCGACGACGCCCATGCCACGGATCACGCGGGGTCGAAGCAGGGTGTCGTCCATGCTCTCGCCCGGGTGCTTGGCGAATCCCAACCGCGTCGCGTGCGCGCCGAGGAGCTTGGCGACGAACCGCTCGTAGTTGGGGCGCACCGCGTCGGCGACCAGGTTGTCCTCGACCGAGTAGGCGAGGTCGAGAGCCGAGTCCACCACCAGGCGGCTCTTGCTTTCGGCGAATTTCGGCAGGATGCCGAGAGCCGCTTCGGCGGAGAGCTCGCCGGAGGAGAAGAGGAATCCGGTGTCGCCGAGCAGCGCGATCTGTTCGGCGATCGGAAGCGTCGGTGAAAGGGTCGCGAGATGCGCCAGCAGCTCGGCGCTGTACTCCGAGACGTAGTAGCCGAACCCGCCATGGTTGGCCTGCACCCATTCAGGGCAGAAGGCGAGGTCGGAAGCTTTCGTCGCTCCGTCCAGCATCACCTTGGCGATTTCGCTCTTGCCGTTGGCCCCCGCCGAGCCGTAGCGCAGCGTTACCGGCACCTGCCAGATCTGCTGCTTCGAGACCGGGGAGCCGAGCGGCACGTAGCGGCGCTGGGCCAGGGTGAGCTTGCCCTTGCCGGCGGCGCAGGTCACCGAAACCGAAACCACCGGCACGCCCGGCTGGTCGAGGAAGGTAGCGAACGACTTTGAGACTTCCGGCGCGCCCTCGGCGGCGAGCGCGGCGAGGAAATCGTCCGAAGTTGCGTTTCCCCAGGCGTGCGCCTTGAGATACCGCTGCACGCCCTTGCGGAAACGCTCGGGACCCATCCAGGTCTCGAACATCGACAGCAGCGCTCCACCCTTCTGGTAGGAGATGCCGTCGAACGCGCTGGCGATGTCGCCGTTGTTGTGAATCGCACGGCGCACCGGCTGCGAGGAAGCCAGGCTGTCGGCGCCCATCGCTCCGCTGCGGCGGCCGACGTTCTCGTCTTCGCCGCCCCACTCGGGCTTCCACTGCGCGATGATCTTGCCCGCCATCCAGGTGGCGAAACCTTCGTTCAGCCAGATGTCGTCCCACCACTGCATCGTCACCAGATCGCCGAACCAGAGATGGGCGTTCTCATGCGCCGCGGTGCTGGCGTAGGTGCGCTGGCGATCCACTTGCGGATGCGCTGGATCAGACAGCAGCCAGCGGTCGACGTAGGTGATGAGGCCGGGATTCTCCATCGCACCGAAGCCGACGGTCTGCGGAATCGCCAGGTTGTCCAGCTTGGTGAAGGCGTAGGGGATTTCGAAGTACTCCTCGAGCGCGGCGAGAATCGGGCCGGTGACCTCGGCGGAGTACCCGGTCTGGTTCGCCTTGCCGCGGGCGACGATCATCCGCACCGGTGTCCTGGCGCGACCCCAGGTGCCCGAGTCGACGACGTCGAACGGGCCGACGCCAAGAGCGACCAGGTAGGAGGAGATCGGCTTCGTCTGCGCGAACTCGACCGCCTTCATGCCTTCGGCCTCTGGGCGCTCGGCGACCATCGGCGCGTTGGTGACCGCGACCAGATCCTTGGCGACGTGCAGGGTGAGCTTCCAGGGGGTTCGGTAGGCCGGTTCGTCGAAGCAGGGGAAGGCGCGGCGCGCGAAAGTCGACTCGAACTGACTGAACACGTACCAGTCCTCGCCATCCTTCTGTCGGAAGAGGCCTTCGGTTTCGACCGCGTCGACCTTGCCGGCGTAGGTGATCGCCAGGCTGGCCTTGCCTGCCGGCAGCTCACGTCCGAAGTCGAAGCCGACGAAATCCTCGCCGCCCGGGACGACTCGCGCCGGCGACTTCTCGCCGCCGGCCTGGACGACCGCCGAGTGGATTTCGAGGTCATGGGCGTTGAGCCACAGGAATGTCGCCGGGTGGGCGAGCTCGAGCTCGATGCCGACCTTGCCGTCGAACGTCTCCCGTTCGGGATGGATCGTGAGGTCGACCGTCATGCCGATGGGGCGTGCGGTCGCGGGCAGGCGAAGTTCGGGGGGCTGCGGGTCAGCGGCGCCGGCGAGCGCGGGCAACGACAGCGCAAGGGTCAGGATTCCAGCCAGGCATGTCTTCACAGGAATGTCCTCCAGCAGGGAAAGTTCGAGAGCGGAACGAGCTTTGAGATACGGCCTCAGGCCGAAGATGTTTCTCCGGCCGCGAAGCGGAACGGCTCAGGGAAGAGCTCCCCAAGGGTGGTCAGCCGGCGCTCGCCCTGCGGATTGCACAGCAGGATCGGCATTTCAGGCTCGCAGAACTCGGTCATCGTCTCGCGGCAGATGCCGCAAGGGGGGGCCGGAGGCGAGGATGCCGTGGCGATCGCGACGCCACCGAATCGGCGGTGACCGGCGGAAACCGCGGCCGCGAAGGCCGAACGTTCGGCGCACAAAGTGACGCCGTAGCTGCGATTCTCGACGTTGGCGCCGCTGAAGATCTCGCCGCTTTCTGTCTCGACCGCGGCCCCGACAGCGAATTGGCTGTAGGGGCTGTGCGAGTGGTCCCGGACCGCGAGCGCGGCCGCCAGGAGTGGCTCCCAATTCACCAATTCAGCCTAACATCGATCTGCCGGGGGGCTGGCCTATGCTACTTTTCGCCCGCGGCACACCCCTCCAGGCTCGAGTCCGGCCCGACGTCGCGAGGAGCTTGCGTGCGGCTGTAAACCTCCCTTCGGAGTGTGCGTACCTTGAGACGAGGAGTTCTTCTTCATGCGCGAGTCTTACCGCAAGACCCTGACCTGGCTGGTGGTGCTCCTCAGCGGGGCGCTGGCGTGCGCCTGGGCCTTTCCGCGTGCCTTTCCGTTCTTTCCCGCCAACTGGCAGGTGTCGCGCGTCGAGGCCGAGAAGATCGCGCTGGAGGAACTCCGGGTCCTCGGGTCTCTGCCCGAAGACCCCTACGTCGTCGCGAAGATGGAAGACAACGCCGGAGTCGAAGTGCGGCTCCTCCAGGCCTCCCGCGACGGCCTCGAAGGACTGGTACGCGAGTCGGGGCTCGAGAAGCGCGTCTTGCAGTGGCAGGTGACGGTCTATGCGCCGCAGGCCCAATCGCGCGACTGGTCGTATCAGGCGGTGATCGCCTTCGACGGCACGGTGCTCGGCCTGCGCAAGGGCTTCAAGGAGTCCGATGCCGCCGGCCCGCTGACCGCCGAGGATGCGGTCGCCCGCGCTCGCGCTCTTCTCACCGAACGCGGTGTCGACCTCGCGCGGCTCGGGCCGCCCGAAGTCCGCAACGAGGACCTGGAGAAGCGGACCGACCGGGTAGTGCGATTCGCGTCGCTGCCGTCGGCGCTCACTGAACGGCTGCGCACGGGCATGGAGGTCACTTTCGCCGGCGATCTGCTGGCGGGGGTCGGCTCCTTCGTCGAGGACGTCAAGCCGGACGAAGTGACCCAGCTCCTGCAGCCGATCGGGCTGTTCGGCAACATCTCCTTCTTCTCGACCTTCCTCGTCC
>JBDSRU010000235.1:0-3839 GCA_039929145.1 Thermoanaerobaculia bacterium | reverse complement strand
GGGCGCCAGACTCGAGAACTAGTACGTGCCTGCACAACTCCCGCATCGCCTGGCACCTGGATGGAGGCGTTCCTGCGCCGATCGTTCCGGCCCGATGCCGATGGCCCGTCCCCCGCTACGCGCTCCGACGAGCTCGTTCGGCTTCCGGCCAGGGGCGAATCCTGGCGAGGGTCTTTGCCGTCGACGCACGCTTCCCGGTGGCACCTTGAGATCGCCGAGGCGTCCCGACTGAGCGCTATCCACCCGCCCTATCCGGCCCGCTAGTGTTGAGTGGATCACTGAGAATGACCAGGGCCAGCGATCGACGGAACACGCGGATCAGTCCTTCCATGCCTGTTCGCGATCCCGCCGCACCGGCACGCGCTTACCCTTGAGGGTGGTGGCGCGGAGGGCCTCGATGATGCTGTCCGCGATCTCGGCCGGAACCTCCACCAACGAGAAACGATCGGTGATCTGGATCGCGCCGATGGCCCGGGCGTCCACGCCCGCTTCGTTGACGATGGCGCCGACCAGGTCGTTCGCACCAACGTTGGCGGCGCGGCCCGCTCCGATGTACAGCCTCGCTACGTCCCACTCCGCAGTGATCCGCTTCTTGCCCGTCGGCCCATTCCCACTGGATTTCGAGGCGCTGACCTTCGAGGCGCTGGCCTTGGAGGCGCTGTCCTTGAAGGGGTGCGCCTTCCCTGCGCCGTACTTCGGCGCCGGTCCCCGCTCGTGGTGGGAAGCGGGCCGATCCGGCCGCATCGTGACCGACGGGATCTCCTCGCCCTCGACTGCGTCCCGGGCCTCGACAAGCTTCACCGCCGCCGCCGCGACGTCCATGATGTCGAACTCCTGGGCCAGCGAATCGACCACGGCGCGGAATGCGTCGAGCTCACCGGCGACGATGGTTTCGCGGAGGGAGGTCTTGGTCATCTCGATCCGGCGAGCCCGGAGGTCGGCAACCGTGGGCACCGCCGCGATCTGGATCCTCTGTTTGGTGAGGAATTCGATGTTCCGGAGCAGGCGGTGTTCACGGGGCTCGGCGAGGGTGATGGCGACGCCCTCGCGTCCGGCCCGGCCGGTGCGTCCGATGCGATGGACGTAGGCCTCGGCCGAAGTGGGAACGTCGTAGTTCACCACGTGGGATACGTGCTCGACGTCGAGGCCTCGCGCCGCCACGTCGGTCGCGATCAGCAGATCAACGGTGTTGGCCCGGAACTTCTTCATCACTCGATCGCGCTGTTCCTGCGACAGGCCGCCATGCAGGGCTTCGGCGCGATAGCCGCGGCCATTCAGCGACTCGGTGAGTTCGTCGACCTCGGTGCGGGTGCGGCAGAAGACGATGGCCGAAGTGGGGTTCTCGACGTCGAGCACGCGCCCGAGGGTAGCCATCTTGTGCGCCCGGCCCACTACGTAGGCGGTCTGCCGCACGCGCGGAGCCGAACCCGCGGGAACAACCTCACGGTCGATGCAGACGCGCACCGGGTTCTGAAGGTGTCGGTTGGCAATCTCGGCGATGCGCGGCGGGAGTGTGGCGGAAAAGAGCGCCGTCTGACGTCCCTTGGGCGTCTCGGCGAGGATGGCTTCGAGGTCCTCGGCGAAGCCCATGTCGAGCATCTCGTCGGCCTCGTCGAGAATCACCACCTTGATGCGGGAAAGCCCGAGGGTCTTGCGGCGGATGTGATCGAGAGCGCGTCCCGGAGTTGCCACCACGACATCGACGCCGCGCTTCAACTGGCGCAGTTGCGTCTCCATCGGCGAGCCGCCGTAGATCGGTACGGCGAGAATCCCCATGGCCTTGCCGTACTTGTGGACCGCCTCGGCGACCTGCATCGCCAGCTCACGAGTGGGCACCAGGATCAGCGCGCCGAGGCGTTCCGCCGCCGCGGCGTTCGGAGTGAGGAGGTGCAGCAGCGGCAAAGCGAAGGCCGCGGTCTTGCCGGTGCCGGTTGCCGCCTGACCGAGCACGTCGCGACCGGCGAGCAACGGCGGGATCGCTTCCTTCTGGACAGGTGTCGGCTCCTCGTACCCTAAGGCTCCGAGTGCGGCGACGATCCGAGGGTCGAGGCCGAGCGCGGAGAATCCCGGGGCTGGATCGGTGGACTTGTCCGTTTCTGTGCGCATGGCCATGGGTAGACGATCACCGTATGAGGGTCAGGGGCAACCGACCGGCCGACCAGGCGGCCTCAGGTTAGCGAAGTAGCGGAACGTCGAGGTCCAGGCAGATCCTGGTCGCGAGGAAGTCATTGTAGCGCCCGCGATTTTGTGGACACCTCCTGAGCCGGGTGCCAGCCGAAATTCGCAGAGCAGGAAAGGGGCATGAGAGCCCCAGGCTGGCATGGCCTGGAAGGGTGAGCCATGTACCGCCGACAGTTGCGCTGAGAATCGATCGGAACCCCACCGGCCGCCACCGGCGGGTAAGGTCGAGCAGGGTCACCATCCGCCGTCGATAGGTTCGATCGCGGGCTCAGGATCTCCGATTCGCTCTCGAAAGTTCAATGCGCACCTCGAAGCCCGGGCCCGATTGCGCCCGAGCCGCTGAACAGGTGCTGAACAGGTGCCAGCCATTTGACCGTCGGCCTTTCGTAGAAGGCGAAGGCCGGCGAATCCATCGGAAAGTTCTGGAAAAGGTCGAGAGCGTTGACTTTGGACAGGTCGTACGGCAGGTGCATGAAAACTCCTCCCGGGAACGCAGATGTCACCTGCGTGGACGAATCCCCGTTTTCGACAGTAGCGGAAAGCGCGCCGGAAAAAGGAGCGGGCCATGAAGCGATACGTCGTTTTTCTCCTCGGGCTCGGGTTCTCGAGCGCGGCCTTCGCCGGAGTGGCTCCGGCGGGACCCGCGGCCGAGCTCCGCCGCGCCGCCGAGCGTGGCGAGCCGCAAGCGCAGTACGACCTGGCAATGGAGCTGCTCTACGGCGAAGGCGTCGATCCAGCCAGCCGCGACAGCGCGGCGGCGCTTGCCTGGTTCCGCCGCGCCGCCGAAGCGGGGCACCTCGAGGCGCAGAAGATGCTCGGGGAGAGGTACGCGCTCGGCATGGGCGTTGAGAAGGATCCGGCGGAGTCGGTGCGCTGGTATCGCCGGGCCGCCGAAAAGGGCGACGCAGAGGCGAGCTATCACCTGGCGGAATCGTTCGAGTCCGGCCAGGGCGTGGCGAAAGACACCGGCGAAGCGGCGCGCCTCACCCGGCTCGCGGCGGAAAAGGGCTGGTCGCCGGCGCAGAACCGGCTGGGCGAGATGTTCGCCAACGGCACGGGCGTGGCGCGCGACGACGTGGAGGCGGTGCGTTGGCTCAAGGCGGCGCACGAGAAACATCATCCGGTGGCCACTTTCAACCTCGGCGAAATGACCCGGCTCGGCCGCGGCGTCACCCAGTCGGACGTCTACGCAAACCTCTACTACGAAACCGCCGCTGACCAGGCTTACCCGCCGGGAATGCAGCGCATCGCCGAGAGCTACCAGCTCGGCCGCGGCGGCAGGAAAGATCCCGCCTGCGCCTACTTCTGGATCGCGCTTTCGGCGCGCGAAGAGTGGCCGTTCACCCTCGTGACCCTCGAAGAGCTCGAGAAGAAGATGTCTCCCGCCGACGTCGCCGAAGGGAAGCGCCTGCTCGCCCGTACGCAGGTCGAGCGCCTGACCGTTTCCCGCCCCTTCTGCCCGGGGGAGCCCCTGAGCCTCTCGCTCAAGCAGATTGCGCTCGCCGACGTTCTGCCGACCCTCGAAGCGATCGCCGGGTTCGAGATCGTCGCCGACCCGGGCCTCGGCGCGACTCCACTCCGCGTCCAGGTCGAAGACTTGCCGTGGGGCGACGCCTTCGCGGCGCTGCTCAAGAGCGGCGGGCTGGGGATGGAGCGCG
>JBDSRU010000234.1:0-4703 GCA_039929145.1 Thermoanaerobaculia bacterium | reverse complement strand
CGGTCGCGACCTGAGTCGGGATTTCGATTTCCATCACACGGCGAACGACACCGCCGACAAGCTCTTGCCGGCCGACATGGCGCAGGCGACGGCGGCTTTCGCGACCGCCGCCTGGATGCTCGCGGAGCATCCGAACCTCCTGCACTGCAGGCTGCCTGCGAAGCTGCCCTGAAGCCTCAGGCGAGGAGGGCGTCGACGCGCGCGCGCGTGCCTTGCAGCGCGACACGCTGCTGGTAGAGACGAAGGCCGGCAATGCCGCCGAGCTCTTCGCCGCCGCCGGCCCGTCCAGGGCCGCCGTGCAGCGACTGCGGCAGGGCAGCGCCGGAGCCGTAGCCCTCGGAGGTCGCCGATCCGAAGTAGATCCGGCCCTGGAAAGCGCCACCGTGGGAGAGGTAGTCGCCGGCCCATTCGGCGTCGTCACTGTAGAGCGAGCTGACCAGCGACCCGCCGCCCAGCGAGACGAGCTCCGCCGCCTCGGAAGCGGTGCCGGAATAGGGCAGAAGAGTCGAGACCGGAGCGAAGACCTCGCGCCAGTGCACCGGTGTCTTCTCGCGCGGATGATTGGAGCGCAGGAGCGTCGGCTCGAGGAAGAACCCCTTGCCCTCCGACGCTCCCACGCCGACGGCGCGCCCGCCGCTGCCGTGTACGAGCTCAGCCGTCGCGAGCAGCTCGGCGATGCCGTCGAGGGCATCGCGCAGCTGTCCGCCGTGGGCGAGCGGACCCATGGTGACGGTTGGATCGGCGGGGTCGCCGGTGACAACGGCAGCGAGACGGGAGATCAGGGCCTCGACGACCGGGTCCTCGATCGCCTTCGGCACGACGATCCGGCGAACCGCGGTGCACTTCTGTCCGGCTTTCTGGGTGATCTCGCGCGCCACATCCTGGACGAAGCGCTCGAAAGTGGGTGAGCCTGCATGGACGTCCGGGCCGAGCACTGCGGCGTTCAGGCTGTCGGCTTCGACGTTGAAGCGCACTCCCGTCTCGAGAATCAACGGGCGCTGCCGCAGCATGAGCGCCGTCGCGGCCGAGCCGGTGAAGGCGACGACGTCCTGCGGACCCAGCCGGTCGAGCAGATCACTGGTCGAACCGATGATGAGCTGCAGCGCGCCCTCGGGAAGGAGGCCCGATTCGACCACGAGCTCGATCATCCGCGAGGTGACGAGCGCCGTCGCGGTTGCCGGCTTGGTGATCGTCGGCATGCCGGCGAGAAACGAGCAAGCGAACTTCTCGGCGAAACCCCAGGCCGGAAAGTTGAAGGCGTTGATGTGAATGGCGACGCCCTGGCGCGGGACCAGCGCGTGCGCGGACCAGAAGTTCTCGTTCCTGGCGAGCGCCGTGCCGTCGCCGTCGGCGAGCACGCGGCGTCCTCCGAGGGAGATACCCAGGCCGCCATAGAAAGCGAGCGCGCCGCCGGCGCCGTCGAGATCGAAGGCGCCGTCGGTCGCGGTGCTGCCGTTGTTCGCTGAAGAGAGCGCGAGGAGCTCTTCGCGGTGCTCGCGCAGCCGCTTGCCGAGCGCCTTCAAAATTTCGCCGCGCTCGGCGAAGGTGAGCGCCCGCAGGGCGGGGCCGCCGCGCTCGCGAGCCCAGGAGAGGGCGCCCGGGATATCGGCGCCGGTCGAAGAGGCGCGTGCGAGCGGCTCTTCCGTGGACGGGTTGAGCAGCGTCTGGAAATCGCGCCCGGCCTCGTACCACTGTCCGCAGAGATGGCTACGCAGCGTCCTCATCGACTCGCTCATCGTCGCGGCCGGAACTACTTGACGATCTCGAGCAGCTCCACCTCGAACACCAGGGTGGCGCCGGGGGGGATCGAGGGACGGCCACGGTCGCCGTAAGCGAGATCGGCGGGGCAGACGAGCTTCGCCTTGCCGCCTACCTTCATCTTCTGCAGCCCTTCCGTCCAGCACTTGATGACGCCGTTCAACGGGAATTCGGCCGGCTGTCCGCGGGCGATCGAGCTGTCGAACTCAGTGCCATCGATGAGCGTGCCGCGGTAGTGCACCTTGACCTTGTCGGTTACGACCGGCGAGGCGCCGGTGCCGGCGAGGGTCTCGGTGTAGAGAATGCCCGACTCGGTCTTGGTGACGCCCGGCTTCGCGGCCTCAGCGGCGAGGAAAGCCTGGCCCTTGGTCTTCTCGGCGCCGGCACGCTTTTCGGACTTCGCCTGTCCGAGCGCCTGCACCTTCGGACCGTAGTCTTCGAGCTTGACCGCGGTCGTCTTGCCCGCGGCGCCGTCGGAGACTCCCTGGATGACGAAAGCGAGCTCGGCCGGCGTGAGCTCGAACGCCTGGAGGTTGCGCGACATCATCAGGCCGAGGGCGTAGTAGGTCTTGTCCTCTTCGGTGACCGGCGGCTTCGCCGGCGCATCCGCCGCAGTCACCGGACCGCAGGCGATGAGGAGCAGGGAGAGGAGCATGGTGAATATCAGCGTCGAATTCAGAAAGCGTGTGCGCATCGGTTTCTCCTGGAAGGTCGCTACGGGATCGCCGGCCGAGCCGGCGGTGGACCTCAAGGATAGCGAACCCGGCCGAGAGGCGGCTAGTGCACGGTCCGCGGTCCGGTTCCGCCCCTCCGGGCTCAGGGGGCGACAGCGCTCGCGCGGCAGGTCGATCCGGCCTCGAAGTCGTCGAGGAAGACCGGATCGAGCAGGCCGAGGTAGGTGCGGTCGAGCGCGACCTGGAAGTTCGGATTGGCTGGATCGCGAAAGCGCATGAAGAACTTCACCGACTGAACTCCCGGCGGCGGCGCGCCTCCGGTTCGAAAGTCGAACCAGATGCCGGTGGGCAGGGCCGTGTAGCCGACCGTCGGCGTCACCAGCGCCCCGGTGGTGCAAGCGCTGTCGGTGTAGGTCTCGAAGGCGAAATCGGTGTTGCCGATCACCGCGCTGAGGCGCAGCCGGGCGTTCATGTGGATGAGGTCCGCCGGCTGGACCGCGAGGCAGGACCCGCTGGCCGCGATTTCGAGCGTCCATTGACCGCCGACGAAAACCGGAGTCGAGCCGACGGCGACGCCTGACCCGGCGCAGCCGTCGACGTCGCCGGCGGCCCCGAAGGCCAGCGCTCCGGTCGGCGCCGACCAGGCTGTCACGCTCGAGTTGAAGTCCGGATTGACCAGCACGTTCTGCGCCCGGGACGCAGCCGGTGCGAGGACGAGCTCGACCAGGAGGGAAGCGGCGATCCGGACAGGAACCGAAAGCATGGCTGAACGCGAAGTATGCGTCCGTCCGGCGGCGCGGTCAACGCCCGTCGCCGCGCCCGAGCAGGGCAGCCCGCCGGCGACCGGCCTCCAACGGTCGTTCCGACCTGCAGATTCGACTTTGTGCAGGCCTGCCGCGACGCGGGCGTAACGCCGCGTGTTGCGCAAAACATCCACAACTACAGAAGTAAGTCGGCTATCGACCAACGCACTGTCCGGCACGGAGGCCATCGAGCTAGCCAGATCGTCAGGCGCAGAATCGAAATGACCTTCGACTGGTTCAAGAGCTTCGGTGGATTGAAGAGGAGTCGAGTCAGAGGCCTCGAAAGAAAGCAGCTCGCCGCTCGACTTGCCGCTGCCGCCCGCAATCTGCTGCGCCTCAGTCGATTGCAACCCTTCGAGGCCGGAACTTGAACCTCTGGAAAAGCTACAGGCGCCCTCGAAAGAGGGTCGCAGCCACCGGCGCCACAAGCGGACTCCATTTACTAGAAGCTTCGCGTTCGAAATGACCTCCGCCGCTGCTTCGCGTCGGGTCATACCTGGGCAGCCGCCTGATTTCGCTGCTGCGCGACAAACTCTGCTGGCCTGAGATAGCCCAGCGCGCTATGCGACCGCTCCTCGTTGTACTCCCGACGCCGCCTTTCGATGATCTTCCTCGCGTCCGGCAGACTGAGGAACCAGTTCTCGTTCAAGCACTCGTCCCGGAACTCGTGAGGCTCCAGATGGTCGAGCGCGGTACCCCGCCGGGGATTGTTTTACCGCCAGCCCAGGAGAGTGGCCGGCGGGGGTTGGGTGGGGACTGGCAACTGGAGGACGGAGGGCGAGACCCCGGCTGGTGGCGTTTGGTAGGCTCGGGTCGCTCCGGCGGCTGCCCCAAGCTGCCTCAGGCCGGTTTCAGGAGGAGGATCCATGCCGCATCGATTTCCGCAGGAGGCCGTACTTCGCGACGGCCGGCGCGTGTTGCTGCGCCCGTTTGCCAAGCGCGACGTCGGCGAGCTCTACGAGTTCTTCCAGCGGCTGCCCGAGGACAGTCGGCGCTTCGCCTGGCATCGCATCGACGACCGCGCAGTCGTCGAGCGCTGGGGCGTCGAGCTCGACTATGAGAATGTCATCCCACTGCTCGCCCTCGACGGCAAGCGGATCGTCGCCGACGCGACCCTCCACCGTCGCGCCCACGGACCGCTGCGGCTCTCCGGCCGGATCAAGTGGACGATCGATCCGGCTTTCCGCGGCGTCGGCCTGGGCTCGCTGCTCGTCAACCACTTCATCGACACGGCGCGAGGCCTGGGCTTGAAGCACCTCAACACCATGCTGATCACCGACCTCGAGGCCGACGCCATTCGCGTGCTCTCGGAGCTCGGCTTCCGTTCCTACGAAGTTCCGGGCTACGGCACTGATCCGGACGGCAATCAGCACGACATGACGTTGATGGTGTTCAAGCTCTAATTGCCGCAGCGCCCCAGATCGCTCTCCTTCTGGCGGTGGCTCGCCGCGGTCGCCTGCGCCGTCGC
>JBDSRU010000233.1:0-6034 GCA_039929145.1 Thermoanaerobaculia bacterium | reverse complement strand
CTCGACTCGGTCGGTCGCGCAGCCGAATTGATGGAGCAGGCGGTCAAGGAGGCTCCGGATTCGGCGGAGGCGCACGCCTGGCTGGCGCTCTCGATCATCACCCGGGGGAGCTACCTGGGTGGGCGCTCCGACGCATGCGACCGGGCCGCCGAGGAGGCCCGCCTCGCCGTGGCGCTTGATCCCGAGGATCCGATCGCGCTCTGCGCGCGTGGCGTGATGGCGATCCAGAAGGACTTCGACGCCCACGAGGCGGTGGTCGCTCTCGAACGCGCCGTCGCGCTCGACCCCACGTTCGTACCGGCGCGCCAGTTCCTCGCCGAGGCGCTGACCGTGGCGCATCAGAACGATCGCGCGCTGGCGGCGATCGATCAGGCGCTGGCTCTCGAGCCGCTCTCGGCGCTGCTGCACGGTGTGCGAGGCAACATTCTTCTCCAGCTGGACCGACCACTCGCGGCGCTCGAAGCTTACGAACGGGTGCTGGTGCTCGAACCGCAGTTCACCTGGGTACATCGCAATCGCGCACGGCCTCTGGTCCAGCTCGGAAGAGAGCGCGAGGCGGTGGAATCCCTCTACACCGAGACACGCCTCAGCCGCGAGCGGCCGGAATATCTGGCGACGCTGCGCACGGCGATCGACGCCGACGGCATGGTTGGCTACTATCGCTGGCGGCGAGAGCGGATCGAGGCGATGAATCTGCTGGGGTTCGAGTCGCGCCCGTTTCAATACGCCGAGGCGCTGGCAGGCGAGGGCAACGAGGAAGGGGCGCTGGCCGAGCTCGCCAAGGCTCCGGTCTGCCCCGACTTCGACACCTTCTTTTACGGGCGTGAAAGTCCGGCTTTCGACGCGGTGCGCGACGATCCACGCTTCATCGCCATCTACTCCCGGCTCGGTCTGTAAAATTCCGCGGTGCCGGAATTCTCCGCCGCAGTGAGCCTGGCGCTGTTCGCGGCCTTCGCCTGGTCGGTGTTCGATCTCGAACGCCGTTTCCTTTCGGTGCGCATCCGGGCGATGGCGCTGGTCGCCTGGGTCACCCTGGGCGCTCTGCCGCCCCTCCTGATCTGGGCGCTGGCGAGCGGTCCGCACGGGATCGAAAGCGGCTACTGGCTGCCAGCGAGCGCCTCGGTGCTGCTCAACCTGCTCGCCAACTTCACCTACTTCCGCTCGCTGCAGCTCGCTCCGCTCTCCCAGACGCTGCCGATGCTCTCCTTCACGCCGGCTTTCGCCGCCGTTCTGGCAGCGATCTTTCTCGGCGAACGGCTCGGAGTGCGGCCGGTGTCCGGGCTTCTTCTGGTTGTCGCCGGCGCGCTGCTGCTTGCGCTGCGTCCCGGGAGCGGCCTGCGCGGACTCTTTGTCGGCCTGCTCGAGAATCGCGGCTGCCGGATGATGGTCGGGGTCGCGCTCCTCTGGTCAGCAACACTGCTGCTCGACAAGCGCGCGCTCGGCTCGGCGAGCCCGCAGGTGCATGCGCTGTTCATGAATGGCGGCGTGGCGCTCGGCGCGCTGGCCGTGCTGGCAGCAAAGCGCGAACTGGGAGAGCTGCGCGCCCTGCGCGGCAACGGGTGGCTGCTGCTCGCGGCGATCGCCACCGGAGCTCTCGCCCTGGCGACGCAACTTGTTGCACTCGGTTCGGTGCCGGTCGGCTTCCTGGAGACGGTGAAGCGCGGCGTCGGCGGCATCCTCGCCGTCGTCTGGGGCCGGACTCTGCTTGCCGAGCCGGTGACGCTGTCCAAAGTCGCGGCCGTCGGCCTGATGAGCCTCGGCGTCGCGCTGGTCGTGCTGTGAAAGAGATGCCTCGGCGACCTCTTCTATAATCCCTGGTCTGCCGTGAGTCGCGCTCGCCCCCATAGCCGGCTCTTCGCCGGTGCTCTCGCCGCCGGTATGGCTCTCACGGCAGCCGCCGGCGTTGCGGTGGAGCCCGTGCTCTCCGCGCGCCCGCCAGCAGCGGACCCGATGACCGCAGGGCGTCCCTACTGCAAGCTGTTCCTGGATGTCGATGGGCTGCCTCAGAACACTGTGCACGCGCTCATGGTCGATCGGGAGGGCTCGCTCTGGGTCGGCACCCAGGACGGCGCGGCCGCCTACGACGGCAAGAGCTGGAAGCGGCTCGATCTGCCGCAGCCGGACCTGTCGAACTTCGTCCGCACCCTGATCGAGGCGCGCGACGGTTCGCTCTGGATCGGGAGGCAGGCGGGCGGTCTGGCGCACTACCGCGATGGCCAATGGCTCGACATCGACTTCGGAACAACGGGTCTCGCCGAAGACCGGGTCAATGCGCTGCTCGAGACCCAGTCCGCTGACGGCAAGAGCCTCCTCTGGGTGGGCACGGCGGAGAGCGGACTGTTGCGCTTCGATGGCGAAAACTGGACCGGCTTCGGGCCTGCGTCCGGCCTGCCCAGCGGCCAGGTCTGGTCACTGCTCGAAACCGGCGGCGCGGACGGCGGACGGTTGTGGATCGGCACCACCGCTGGTCCGGCGACTCTGCGGCTCGCCGACGGCCGGATCGAGGTTCCGGCAGGCGCGCCCCAGGATTCGGTGAGCAGCCTTCTCGAGACAATCTCGCCGGAAGGGGTGCCCACGGTCTGGGTCGGAACCTACGGCGGAGGCCTTCTGCGGTGGAACGGCGGCTCGTGGAGCCGGCTGGGACTGGCCGAGGACCTGCCGAGCCTTTTCGTCACCGATCTCGCTGCGAGCCCTTCCGGCGGGCCCGATACCCTCTGGATCGCCACCGACGGCGGCGGGGTCGCGCAGTTCGCGGACGGCCGGATCCGGCCGATCGAGCTCGGCGCTTTGCTCGCCTCGCGTGCGGTCTACAAGATTCTCGAGACGCGAGCCGAACAGGGAGCGCAGTCGGTCTGGCTCGGCACGCGCAACAACGGTTTGATCCGGATGACCGAGGGACTCTGGCGAGCGTTCCAGCCCTTTCCGGAGACTCCCAACGTTCCGGTGACCGCGATCCTGCAGCGCGACGAGGCTGACGGCTCGACGTCGCTCTGGCTGGGAACCGATGGCTACGGCGTAGCGGTCTGGCGTGCCGGGGCCTGGAAGCGGATCGATAGCGCCTCGGGCGCGATCGGCAACAACACGGTGCTGGCGCTCGCGGAGTCGCGGGCAACGGGCGATCGGCGACGGGTCTGGGTGGGCGCGCGCAACGGTGGCCTGTCGAGCTTCGATGGCGAGCGCTGGCGGCGATTCGATCAGGCCGGAGGGGCGCTGCCGAGCGATCTGGTACAGGCGGTGCTCGAGACCGTGGATAATCGCGGCCGGGGCACGCTGTGGGTCGGGACGCGCAACGGTCTCGCCGCATTCGACGGCGAGCGCTGGCGGCGCAGCGGATCGGAACCCGGATTTCCTGCGGTCTCGATCCTCTCTCTGGTGGGCTCGCGCGATCCCGCGGGCGGCGCCGAGCTCTGGGTGGGTACCACCAACGGGCTCTACCGTTTCGCCGGCGGTAGCTGGCAGAACTGGAACGAGCGCGCGGACCTGCGCAACAGTTCGGTGCAGTCGTTGCACGTGAGCACGGCCAAGGATGGGCGGCGGACTCTGTGGATCGGCACCGACGGCGGCGGGATCGCGCTGCTGGCCATGGACGAGCCGATGCCGATGCCTCGACCGCTCGCTGGCCCGGGTACACCGGCGCTGCCCAGCGGCTCGATCTATTCGATCCTCGAAGATCGGGAGCGGCGTATCTACGTTTCGACCAACAGCGGCGTTTCCCGCCTGACACCGATCGGAGCCGGTTTCCGCAAGGAAGAGTTCAGCTCCGAGCATGGGTTGCCGCTCAATCAGGGGAACCGGGGGGCTGGCCTGGTGGACGCGCGGGGCAGGCTCTGGATCGGTACGATTGGTGGCGCCGCCGCCTTCGATCCCGCCGAAGAGCTCCACGACCAGCGAATGAAGCGCCTCCGCCTGGACGCCAAGCCGGCTGGCTGTGCCTCCTGCGCGCTCTTCGACCGCGGAGTCCTCGCCCACGATCAGAACCGGGTGCAGTTCCGCTACACCCTGCTGAGTTTCTTCGGCGAATCGCTGACCCGATACCGGACGCAGCTCGTCGGCTACGAGGAGAGCCCTTCGCCCTGGTCGGCGGAAGGGAGTCGCGAGGTCGCCGCGCTCGCCCCGGGACGCTACGTCTTTCGCCTCTGGGGTCGCGATGCTTTCGGCAATGTGTCCGGTCCCGAAGAGCTCGCGTTTCTGGTGCGGCCGGCGCCCTGGCAGACGCGATGGGCGCAACTGCTCGGGCTCTGCATCGCCGCGCTCGCCATATGGCTTTTCGTGCGGGTGCGGTCGCGAACCCACCTGCGTCGCGAGCACTCACTCGAGGAACTGGTGGATGCCCGCACCCGTCAGCTGAAACGCGCCAACGAGCTGCTGGTCGATCTTTCCTATGTCGACGCTCTCACCTCGGTGCCGAACCGGCGGCGCTTCGACGATCTGTTCGGCGAGGAGTGGAAGCGCTGCCTGCGGGCGGGCTCGCCGATCGCGCTGGTGATGCTCGATATCGACAGCTTCAAGGGCTACAACGACAGCTACGGCCATCTGGTCGGTGACGCCTGCCTGAAGTCCGTGGCGTTGTGTCTCGCCGATGGTCTGGTGCGCAGTGGCGACGCCATCGCCCGCTACGGTGGCGAGGAGTTCGCCGTCATCCTGCCGGCGACCGAGGTGGCGGGAGCGCTTCTGGTGGCCGAGCATCTGCGCCGGCGGGTCGAGCGCCTGGGGATTCCAACCGTCGCGTCGAAAGCGAGCCGCGTCGTCACGGTGAGCGCTGGCGTGGCAGCGACGGTTCCTTCCGTGGAGCAGGATCCCGCCGAGTTGTTCCGCCGGGCCGACGAGGCGCTCTATCGCGCCAAGCGCGCCGGCGGGAACGCCACCCAGACCGGCTAACGCGCGGTCAGACGCGCGGCCAGCGGCCGGCGAGTTCGCGGCTGGCCGCGAAGTGGGCGAGAAGCTCCGCCATCGAGTCGCCGCCGAACTTCTCGAGACAGGCGTCGGCGAGGACCAGGGCGAGCATCGCCTCGCCGATGACTCCGGCGGCCGGCAGCGCGGTCACGTCGCTGCGCTCGTACTGCGACAGCCGCGGCTCGGGGCTCTCGGGATCGTCGAGATCGACGCTCGGCAGGCCGTCCCGAAGGGTCGCGATCGGCTTCTTGTAGAGCGTCACGACGACGTCCTCGCCGTTGGTGATTCCTCCTTCGAGCCCGCCGGCCCGATTGGTGGCGCGCGGAAAGCGGCCGCCGGATTCACGGCGCAGGATGGCGTCGTGCGCGGCGCTCCCGAAGCCTCGACTGGCCGCGATCGCCGCGCCGAGCTCGACCGCCTTGACCGCCGGCACAGACATCATCGCCTGCGCGATTCGCCCGTCGAGCTTGTCGGTCCAGGCGACGTGGGAACCCAGTCCGACCGGTACTCCGTGAGCGATCACGGTCACCGCGCCACCGAGCGTCTCGCCTTTCGCCTTGGCTTCGTCGACCGCGCGCACCATCGCGGCTTCGAGCTCGCGATCCACGGCGCGCAAGGGGGAGGAGTCGTCGACGCGGCGGATCTCTTCCCAGCCGGGCGTCGGGCTCCCCGCGCCGACCGGTCCGAGCGCCACGACGCCGCTGGCGATTTCGACTCCGAGGCGGGCGAGCAGCATCTTGGCGAAGGCGCCGGCAGCGACACGCGCCGTGGTTTCGCGCGCCGAGGCGCGTTCGAGGATGTCGCGCAGGTCGCGGCGCAGGTACTTCTCGCCGCCGGCGAGGTCGGCGTGGCCGGGGCGCGGGCTCTTGAGGCGCCGGAGCTCGGCGAACGCCGGGTCGATCGCGGCGGCCTCCGGAGACATCGCCCGCAGCCAGTTCGGTGCGTCGAGATTCTCGATCCAGAGGGCGATGGGCGAGCCCAGGGTTTCTCCGCCGCGGACCCCGGCCCGGATCTGGGCGACGTCGCGCTCGATCTGCATTCGCCGGCCGCGGCCGTAGCCGTGCTGGCGGCGCGCCAGATCCTGCGCGAGCAGGCCGGCGTCCACCGCCAGGCCTGCGGGCAGACCGGTGAGGATCGCGGT
>JBDSRU010000232.1:0-2550 GCA_039929145.1 Thermoanaerobaculia bacterium | reverse complement strand
GAACAGGCGGGTGGAGTGCTCTCCGATCTCGATGGCGGCGAAAGCTACCTCGCCTCAGGCAATGTCCTCGCTGGCAATCCAGGTGTTCAGGCCGGGCTGCTGGCGGTCGCGCGCGGTCTGGTCTCGGAGGCGGAGCTCGACCGTCTCGTGCCGTGAGCCGGTCGGATACCGTCGAGCTCCACCTGCATCCGCGCAACGCGCGCGGACGGATCCGGACTCTGCGTCTCAGCCGCCGGGGCCGGCGCTTCGGCCTGGTCGTCCTGGCGGCCTACCTCGCTTTCGTTACCGGCGGGCTGCTGCTCGCTCCGCGGACGATCTCGAATCAGCTGTTGCAGCGTGAATACCGCCTGCGCGTGGCCCGGCGCCAGCAGCTGGGCGAACGCCTGCAGGCGCTGGTCGAGCGCTTCGCCGAAGTCGGCGGTCAGGGGCGGTCGCTGCGCGAGCGGATCGACCGGATCGCGCGCGTCTACGACATGCCGCCGCTGGCGGACGGTTCGCGGAGGGAGTATCCCGTGCGCCCGGCGGAGCTGCCGGTGACGATTTTCGCCAGTGCCCTCGCCGAAGGCAACCGGCTCGAGACGACTCTGCGTCACGACCTCGACCACACCGACCGCGCACTGGCGGCCCTCGAAGCCTTCGAGAGTGCGCGCCAGGATTGGGTGAAGCAGGTGCCGACGCGATCGCCGCTGCGCGGCGAGGACGTCGTCCTCACCAGCGCCTTCGGCACCCGTCGCAGCCCCTACACGCGGGCGATGGAGTTTCACTCCGGAATTGACCTTGCCGCCCCCGCCGGCACGCGGGTCTTCGCCCCCGCTGCCGGGGTGGTCGTCTGGACCGGTGCCGTCGAGGCCGACCGGAGGAACGATTGGTGGCGGCTCGGCCAGACGGTGGTCATCGCGAATGGCGACACCTTCCGGACTCTTTTCGGACATTGCCAGGAGATCTTCGTCCGGCCCGGAATGCATATCGCGGCCGGGGATCCGATTGCCACGGTCGGCGATACCGGCTGGACGACCGGGCCGCACCTGCACTACGAGATCCGGCGTCGCACAGCGAGCGGCTGGACGGCGGTGGATCCGCGCGACTACCTGCTCGACCGGCCGCTCGAGGAGCACGATCGGCCCGCGGTCGGACGCAGCGCGAACGGTCTCGAGGCCCAGCCGCTTCCGCCCCAGTTCCTGCGCTGAGATTCCTGCCGCCGCGCGACTGGAATCTCAGGAGTCTTCTGCCTCCCAGTGAAAGCGGTGCATCCAGCGGTGGACGACCGGCGCGAGGAGAAGGCTCGCCGAGATCAGGAAGACCAGACCGGCATAGAGCGCATAGATCCCGGCGAAGATCTTGCCATCGTCGGTCACCGGAGCGTCCACCGGCCCCATTCCGCCGAGCAACATCGCCGCGTTCAAGAAGGCGTCGCGCCAGGGGAGAAGCTCGAAGCGCATGTAGCCCCACATGCCGAACGCCACCGAACCGGTGAGCAGGCCGGACGCGGCCAGGACGTGCACCAGGAGCCGGCGGCGAAAGGCCGGGAGCGCGAGTGGCGGATGATTCCTGGCCTCGTACATCGATTCCGCCCGCCGATCAGCCGGATCGGGCAGAAGTGTGCGAGGCCGGAGAGCTCACGAGCACGCGCGCGAACCAGACGCCGAAGATCAGATAGAGCAGCGACGCCGCAATCCATGCAGGGCGGCGCTCTCCGGCGGCGACGGTGCGCAGCAGGGTGAGCCCGACCACGGTGAGATGCAGCAGATTGCCGAGCACCACCGGGCGGTTGTAGATCCCGCCGACGACCATTTCGCGCACCGACCAGTTGAGCATCGCGAAGCCCAGATAGAGCCCGCCGGCGACCTGCACCAGCAGCGTGGCGATGGCATCTCCGGTGCCGTCGCTGGTGCGGCCCGACCAGGCGACAATCTCCTCTGGCAGAAAGGTCGCTGCCAGGCCGGCGAGGCCCATCGCGACGGCGATCGCACTCATCATCCATTTCGTAGGCATCGGGTGAAAAGGACTCCTGGAGCAATTCTCTCACCTTCCCGGCGGCCCGGCCGGACGGGCTCACAAATGGGCCGATGGCCTCCTCTGGAAGCCGCCGATGGTCGAAGGGCCGCCGTCAGGACGGGCGGATGACGACCTTGAGCGCGCGACGGTCCATCATGGCGCAGAGCGCCGCGCCGACATGTTCGAGCGGCTCCTCGTGCGTGAGCAGCGCGCGGAAGTCCGAACGCGCTGCGCGGAGGCGGGCGATCGCGGCGCGGAAGCTGCGCGGGGTGTGGTGATAACTGCCCAGGAGCGAGAGCTCATCGTAGTGGATCGGAAAGGTCGCGAGCTCGATCCGGTCGGCCGGCGCGCAGCCGCCGAAGAAGAGAGTCGTTCCTCCCGGCAGGGTCGCGGCCAGGGCAGAGGCCCAGCCGCTCACCGTGCCGGTGGCGTCGACGGCGACTTCGAATTTCCGCTCGGGTGGCGGGTAGTCGCCGCTCGCGGAGCGCTCGAGTTGAAGGGTCGCCGCAGCACCCAGGCGGCGGGCGACCTCGAGGCGAGGGGAATGAGGGTCGG
>JBDSRU010000231.1:0-5548 GCA_039929145.1 Thermoanaerobaculia bacterium | reverse complement strand
CGCGGCGCGAACTGCAGCGCCTCGGGTATCTGTCGCACCGGGTCGAGCGCTTCCTGCTGCGCGATGCGCTCGAGCCGGTGGGCGAGCCCCGGGCGCTCGCGCTGCTCGCGGCGAAAGTCGGGTTGCTCGCCGGAATGCTGCTGGCGCTCGCCAATACTCTGGCGCTAGCCTCGGCCAACGGCCTGCTGAGCGCATCGCCCCTGGATCTCCTGCCGCTCTTTCTGCACCTGTTGCCGCCGCTGGTGGTGGCTGCGGCAGTCGGTTTCGTGGTCGTCGTCGCCGGTTTCCTCTTCGCCCTCAAGCTCTTCCCGCGGCGCAGCCTCGAGTGGCTGATTCTCGGGGTGACGTTTCTCGCCACCTCTCTGCTCTTCGGGTGGGCGGTCCTGCGCGCCTCGGACCTGCTCTTCGGGCTGCCTCGTTGGCAGCGCGTCTTCGCTGGTGTCGCGCTGCCTCTGGTCGCAGCGGCGGTCGCGAAGCTACTCGCCAACGGACTGCTGTCGATCGCCATTCGCCTGACCCGCATGACTCCGCGAGAGCGTTTGGTCTCGCGCCGGACGATTCTGACGGTGACGCTCGCGACGCTCGCGGTCGTCTGCACGGTGGCTATTGCGCTGCCGCAACGCGCGCCAGTTCCCGCACCGAGCTCCCTGCCGAGCGCCGGCGGAGGGTCGGTGGCGCTGGTCGGTATCGACGGCATTCTGGCTGACGAGTTCGACTATCTGGTGGCGCGGGGAGCCCTGCCGACGATGTCGCGCCTGATCGGCGGTGGAGCGGTGGTGGCGCGCTATGCGCGCGCCCCCGAGCTCGAGCCGGCCGAATTCTGGACGACCGTCGCGACCGGTGTCGGGGGTGAGCGCCACGGTGTGCGCTCGCTCGACAGCTTCCGGCCGCTGGGGCTCAGCACGTCGCTGTCGCGCAGTGGGCCCTGGCGGGCCTGGTGGTCCGGCGTGGCCGTGCCGCTTGGACTCGCCGAACATCGGCCGCTGCTCGCGAACCGGCGGACGGCCTTCACTTTCTGGGAGCTCTCCGCGCGCGGCGGCGCGCCGTCGGCGGCGATCGACTGGTGGGCGACCTTCCCGCCCGAGCCTCTTCCCGGACTGGTGGTCTCCCACGGCGCATTCCGGCTGTTGCGCGACGGCCACTTCGATGCGGTCGCGCCGTCCGCGCGGTCGAGTGAGCTCGCCGATCTGGCGCGCACTGTCGGATCTGGTCCGTCCGGCTCGACCCTCTCTGCCGCGCTGCCGGCGAAGCTTGCCGACGAGTTGCTGCTCAAGGCCGTCCTGCCGGACCGCTTCTATCGCGAAGTCGCGCGGCTCGAGGGGTCGAAGCGGCCGCGCGCCATGGCGCTCTATCTGCCCGCCGTCGACCTCCTGGCAGATGGCTGGATCGGTGGCGACGTCGCTCTCGCGGACCTGGTGCGCTCCGAGCTCGCGGAGACCGACCTCCTGCTCGGCGCACTGGCAGAAGAATTCGCGACGGTGGTGGTCGTGCTCGATCCCGGCCGCCGGAGCGGCAGGGAAGGGCGGGTTCTCATTGCCCGCAGCGTCGACGGTCGCGCAGCCGCGCTCGGTGCCGGTTCCAGTCCAGACTCAGTCCCGGCCTGCCATGGCGAAGGCGACAAGGAACTCGCTCCGGAGGCGATCGCTGCCACTCTGATGCGCTCCCTCGGCCTGCCGCAGAGCGCCGAGCTTCCGGAGCCGCCCGAGTTCTGCACCTGGCCCGAGCCGCCGGCGCGGCTCTCCGGCTACGGCGAGCGCATGCCTTCCGTGGAGCTGCCGGGCGACAGTGGAACCTATCTCGAGAACCTGCGGTCGCTCGGTTATCTTTGACGGCGGGATTTGACGACGGGAGGCCGGCGGGGAGACTGTGCTGATCGCGGTCAGTTCGACCAAGGCTCGGTCGAACCGCCTTCGAAGCTGTCTGCGAAGACCAGTTCGGAGGCGCGCCCGGAGGGATCGCGCCGGGCGAGCCGGGCGCGGGCGCTCTTGCGGAGATGATCACTTGGCGCGGGGTCAGGTCGAAGCGCCGGGCGAGCGTCCGGTCGTCGAGCAGCAGCTACTCCCAGCAGGCCTCGAGCTCCGCCTCGGGCAGGTCGAGGGGGAGTGCAAGGTCGCTTCGGGTCGCGAGGCCAGTGAGGGTCAAGAGGCCCAATCGATCGCGCCCCTGGGCATCGCGCAGATTCTGCAGCAGGGCGCGCCGCAGCTGATTCTGCAGCCGGGTGCGTTCGGGATGCCGGGAGCGCAACCAGGCCCTGCAGCCGTTGGCGCCGGTTGCCGCGACATAGGCGCGCAGATTCTCGATTTCGACTTCAGGGTTTCCGGCGAGCCATTGCTGAAGTCTCTCCGTCAGGCGCAAAAGTGCGGCCGAGTGCACCTCCTCCTGCTCGGCGGGGGGAACTCCCTCGAGCTGGCCGCGAATCGTCCGCCACAGAATCGGCGCGGCTTCGCCGATGAGGATGCGGCCCAGGGCGTCGCTGGCCATGGCGGCGCTCTGGGCCGCCGCCTCGCGCAGTTGCGCGAGCAGCGGGTCGGCGAGCTCCGCGGTCATCGGTCGACCTTCGCCCGGGCGCTCGACGGGACGAGCAGCAACGCGGCGGCGCCGGCCAAGGCGGCACCGACGAGAAAAGCCGCGCGTGGGCCGGAAAAGTGCCAGACGAGCCCGAACCAGAGACTGGCGAGAAAGGTCCCCACGCCCGAAACGAGATGGAAGGTGCCAAGCGCGCGGCCGGCTCCGCTGCGGGCGGGGGAGAGTTCGACCACGAGCGCGCGTTCGGCGCCCTCGGTCAAACCGTAGAAGGCCGCGTAGAGCGCCAGCCACAGGAAGAAAACCAGCGGCTGCGAGGTGAGCGCGAAACCGGCATAGGCGACGGCGTAGAGGCTCCAGCCGAGGAAGATGGCCCGGCGCCGGCCGATGTGATCGGCGAGCCTTCCCCCGGGCACCGAGACGAGCCATTTCGCGACGTGAAAAGCGGACCAGAGGAGAGTGAGCCCGACCGGGCCGAGGCCGGCGTCCGCGGCGCGCAGCAAAAGGAAGGCGTCGCTCGCGTTGCCGAGCGCGAAGCAGAAGAAAGCGGTTAGAACGCCGCGCAGGGGACGGGGCATGGCGCTGGCTGGGTCGTCGGGGCCGGAACGGGCGCCCGCAGCCGCGGGAGATAGCGGAGTCTCTGGACCGGCAACCGGGGGCGCGCCCGCGACGGGAGCCCGCGAGGCGGCTTTCTTCTCACGCGGCAATCCGATCGCGACGGTCAGGAAACCGGCGATCGCGGGAACTGTCGCGAGCAGGAAGACGCCACGAATCGCGTCCGGCCGCAAGAGGAGCACCGCCGCCGCGATCAAAGGGCCGCAGGCCGCGCCGAGGTGATCGAGACCGTTGTGGTAGGAGAATGCGTAGGCGCGTCTTTCTGGCGCCACGGAGTCGGCGATCAGAGCGTCGCGCGGCGCGGTGCGCAGGCCCTTGGCGAGGCGATCCCACAGGCGCAGCGCCACCACCGCAGAGGCGCTCGCGGCGAGGGCGAGCAACGGCCGCGCCAGCGCAGAAGCGCCGTAGCCCGCGACGACGAACGGCTTCCTCCGCCCCAGCCGATCGCTCGCCCGGCCCGCCCATCCCTTGACCAGGGCGAGCACTCCCTCGGCGCCTGACTCCCTGGCGCCGAGCACCGCAGCCCCGCCGCCCAGCGCCGCGAGGAAGCCCGGCAGCAGCGGATAGACCATCTCGCTCGCCACATCCTGAAAGAAGGAAGCCGAGCCGAGACGGCGCACAGTCGGAGGCAGATCGCCTCCGCGATAGGCGCGCCAGATGGAGAGAGCAGGACGTTTCACGGCGGGGGGATTATCGCTCTTCCTTCCCAATGCATCTCGCGCAGGCTGTAGAGCTCGCCGCTCGGATAGTGGCGGTACCCGGAGAGACCGGCGGGCAGAACCGCGACATTCACCTTGGTGAAGAGCGAGAGATACGGCAGGTCGTGGGCCACGATCGCCTGCGCCTCGACATAGATCGGGCGCCGGTCGGCGCGCTCGGCAAGACGGGCACCCCGTTCGACGAGCGCGTCGAAACGCGGATTGGAGTAGTGACCGCGGTTCGAGCCGGCGGGTGGCACCCGCCCCGAGTGCAGAACGAGCATGTAGATGTCGGGATCGGCGATACCGGTCCAGGTGAGGCTGAAGAGCTGGAAGCTGCCGCGCTTGATGTCGGCGTAGAAGGTCGCGAACTCGTAGGAGCGGATCTCGACCTCGACGCCGATCGCCCGCCACATCGACTGGAGGATCTGCGCCTGGAGGACCGCGGTCTCGTCGGTCGAGGTCTTGTAGGTGAGACGCAGGCGCGGCTCGGGGCCCTCGCCGTCCGGGTCCGCGAATCCGGCTTCATCGAGCAGGCGCTGTGCCGCCGCGGGGTCGAACGGGGTCGCCGGGAGCGCATCGTTTCTTGCCCAGTTGCCAGGCGGCAGGAGCGTTTCGGTGACCACGCCGAGCCCACGCCAGAGGGTGCGCACGAGCAGCTCGCGGTCGAGCGCCAGGGCAAGGGCGCGGCGGACGCGCAGATCGCCGAGCACCGGGTCGGTCAGGTTGAGACCGAGGTAGACGTAGTTGGCGCCGGTCGAGGTCGGTACCGCGAATCTCGGGTCGGCGCGAAAGAGCGGCAGCACATCCGGCGGCAAGGCATTTACGACCAGCTGCACGCTGCCTTTGCGCAGCTCGAGGACGCGCACGGTCGCCTCCGGGATCTCGCGCAGGATCACCCGGTCGAGGTGCGGCCGGCCGCGGTAGTAGGCCTCGAAGGCCGCGAGCTCGACGGTGTCGGCGGTGCGGGAGACGAAACGGAACGGACCGGTGCCGATCGGCGCGCGATTCATCGCCTCGGCAGTGACCCCCGCGGGAACGATTCCCAGGTAGGAGGTCAGGTTCGGCAGCAGCGCGCCGTAAGGCTCCGACAGGACGAAATCGACCGTCGCCGGATCGATCGCCACGACGCGCTGCAGGTAGGTGAAAGCGCCACGCTTCGAGCTCGTGACGGCGCCATCGAGCAGCGACTGGAAGGTCCACGCGACGTCGTCCGCGGCGAATGCCGAGCCGTCGTGGAAGTGCACGCCCGGCCGGAGATGGAAGCGCCAGCGAGCCCCGCCGTCGAGCGCTTCCCAGGACTCCGCGAGGCCGGGAATGAAATTGCCGCTCTCGTCCTTGCTCACCAGGCCGTCGAGGATGAGCTCGAAAACGCGGCTCGACGCCTGATCGGTGGCGACTCTCGGATCGAGATGGATCGGCGCGCTCTCGAGGGCGACGGTGAGCGAGTTGTCGGCCGGCCGGCGCGGTGGCGGCGCCGGGCCGCAGGCGACCACGCAGAGGGCCAGAACGAGAAGCGCGACTCACAGTACCACTCGAGGAGGGAGATGCCGAGCCCGATGCGAGTCGAGCTCTCGTTGTAGTCGATCAGACTTTCGCCGTAGCCGTGAAAGACCTGCAGGTATCCCCGGAGGTCGCGCTGGATCGGAAAGACCCAGCCGAACTCGACGGCGCCGTGCGAGCGCTCGCCGCCGCGCAGGGAGTGACGGGCC
>JBDSRU010000230.1:0-3446 GCA_039929145.1 Thermoanaerobaculia bacterium | reverse complement strand
GCTCGCCTCGCGCCGCAGGCGCCGATCTACACCCTGTTTCATCTTCGCGGCACGGTCTCGGCAGAGATCGAAGCGCACCCCATCGTGACCAGTTTTCTGCAGCGGGCGCCCCTGCTCAAACAGCGCTACCGCCACTACCTGCCGCTCTTTCCGGCCGCGATGCGCTCACTCGACACCACCCGGCACCGCCTGTTGATCTCTTCGAGCCATTGCGTGGCCAAGGGTGCCCGCCGGGCCCCGGGAGGTTTTCACGCCTGCTACTGCCACACCCCGATGCGCTACGCCTGGGATCAGCGCCGGGCCTACTTTCCGGCGCCCCAGGGCCCGATCGGTTGGCTGCGGGAGCGGATCCTCGATCGCCTTCAGCAGTGGGACGTCGCCACTGCCGGCCGGGTCGACCTCTACCTCGCCAACTCACATTTCGTCGCCGGGAGGATCCGGAAGTATTACGGTCGCTCCTCCCAGGTGCTCGCTCCGCCGGTCGACACCCAATACTTCCGGGCGACGGATGAGCGCCGCGAGCGATTCGTTCTGGTGGTGGCGGCCCTGGCGCCATACAAAAAAGTGGATGTGGCCATCGACGCCTGTCGCCGGGCCGGCCTCCCGCTGGTCGTGGTCGGAGACGGCCCGGAGCGCGCCCGCCTCGAGCAGGCCGCCGGAGCGGCGGTTCGCTTCACGGGTCGGGTCGGGCCGCAGGAGCTGCGCCGGCTGTATTCGACGGCCCTGTGCTATCTCCAGACGGGTATTGAGGATTTCGGCATCGCGACCGTCGAGGCACTGGCCTGCGGTACGCCGGTTCTGGCGCTCGGCGAGGGAGGAGTCCTGGATATCGTCGAGAGCGGCCGCGAAGGGCTCCTGGTCGACGATCCGGGGGTCGATTCGCTCGCGGCCGGAATTGACAAAATCCAGCAGATGCAGTTCAATCCGATGGACCTTCGAAGCCGGGCGGAGGATTTCTCCGCCGAGCGGTTCACGACCCGCCTGAAAGGGCATTTGCGCCCTTTCGGGCTCGAATCCGAGGGAGAGCTCAGTTGATTCATCAACGATTTCGCATCGCCGCGGCGGCGCACCTTTTCGGTGACCTGGCGGCCACTGTGCTCGCCTTCTTCGGCGCCTGGGCCCTCCGCTTCGAGCTCGAAGTCGTACCGCTGACCAAGAATGCGCCCGATCTCGAGCGCTACATCGAGCTTCTGCCGATCGCGCTGCTGCTCTTCCCCGTCGTCTTCTATTTCCACGGTCTCTACCGTCAGCGGCTCTACCGCGCCCGGGTCGACGAAACCGTGTCGGTCCTGCTCGCCGTGATTCTCGGCACGGTCCTGCTCTCCGGCCTGACCTCCTGGTACCGGCCGGCGCTCGCCCCTGGCAGCCTCGAATACTTCACCTACAGCCGTGCGTTCCTCGCCCTCTTCGCCGCCCTCGAGCTCGTCGCGGTCGTCACCCTGCGGGTGGCGATCCGTGGCCTGCTGCGCAGCGCCAGCCTCCACGCCGGCAATCTCCAGCGCATCCTCGTCGTCGGCGCCGGCGAGCTCGGCATCGACATCGCCGAGAAGTTGGTGGCGCATCGCGACTTCGGCGTCGAGGTGATCGGATTCCTCGACGACGACCCCGCCAAACGCGCGCTCAGGTTCGCCGGCCTGCCGGTATTGGGCGAGACCGCGGATCTGCAGCGTGTCATCGACCTGAATCGCATCGATCAAGTGTTCATCGCCCTGCCGCTCGGCGCGCACAAGAAGATGATGTCGGTGCTGCAAACGGTCGGCAGCGAGTGTGTCGAGGTCAAGCTGGTACCGGACATCCTCCAGTACGCGACGATCAAGGCGACGCTCGAAGAGCTCGACGGCACTCCGATCATCAACCTCTCCCAGGTGCCCTTGCAGGGCTGGCACAGCCTGGTCAAGCGGGTGCTCGATCTCGCCTTCTCGGCCGCCGGACTCCTCGTTCTCCTGCCGCTCTTCCCCTTCGTCGCCCTGCTCATCTGGCTCGAGGACCGCGGTCCGATCTTCTACAGCCAGGAGCGCATGGGGCTGGACGGCCGGCCCTTCATGATCTGGAAGCTGCGCTCGATGCGGATGAATGCCGAGGCCTCGACGGGTCCCGTCTGGGCGGTCGAGGACGATCCGCGCCGCACCCGCTTCGGCTCCTTCATCCGTCGCTGGTCGATCGACGAGCTGCCGCAGCTGTGGAACGTGCTGCGCGGTGACATGTCGCTCGTCGGCCCGCGCCCCGAGCGCCCGACCTTCGTCGCCGAATTCCGCAAGCACTTGCCGCAGTACATGGTTCGCCATCGCGTCAAGTCCGGCATCACAGGCTGGGCCCAGGTCCACGGCTGGCGCGGCAACACCTCGATCCGCAAGCGCCTCGAGTTCGATCTCTACTACATCGAGAACTGGTCGATCGGCCTCGACTTCAAGATTCTCTGGATGACCGTACGGCACGGCTTGCGACTGAACGCGCATTGAAGCGCCTTCAAATCCTCAGCCTGGCGGGAACCGCGCTGCTGGCTCTCAGCGGCAGCGGGTGCGCTCCTGCGGATCCTTCCCGGCCGACGGCCCCGGTGGGCGCGGTCGCTGGCGCGGCGGTCAACCCCGATTCGTTTCTGCCCAGCGACGGGTCCAGGCCGCCGAACATCCTGCTCATCACTGTCGATACCCTGCGTGCCGACCACCTCTCTTCCTGGGGCTATGCGCGCGCCACGTCACCCAACATCGACCGGCTGGCGAGCGCGGGCCTCCGGTTCGACCAGGCACAGACTCAGTGGCCGAAAACCGGGCCGTCGTTCACTTCCATTTTCACCTCGACCTACCCCAAGGACAACGGCATCGTGCGCCAGATCGGCATTCCCGTGCCGTGCACGTTCACCATGCTCGCCGAGGCGCTGCAGCGCGCCGGCTATGGCACGCACGCCGTCGTCGCCAATGGCGCTGTCGGGCGCGAGTTCTACTTCGACCAGGGCTTCGAGACGTTTTTCGAGTCGTGGAAGCTGCCTCCGCCGGGCGACGACGCCGATCCGAACGGCGCCGAGAACGTCACTCGACTGGCGCTCGCCGCGGCCGGGAGAATGGATCCGGCGAAGCCCTGGTTCCTGTGGGTGCACTATCTCGATCCACACGCCCCTTACACTCCGCCGGTCGACTACGAGGAGCGCTTCCAGAACGATGCGCATTTCGACGGCACCGCTCAGGTTCCGGTTTCGAGCAAGCACAAACAGGAGCTCGCAGGCATCGGCAAAGGCCAGGTCATCCACGGCGAGAAACGTCTGGCGTTCTACGTCGCGCGCTACGACGCGGAGATCTCCTACGTCGATCACGAGATCGGACGGCTGCTCGCCGAGATGGAAAAGCAGAAACTCCTCGGCGACACCCTGACCGCCTTCACCGCGGATCACGGCGAATCGCTGGGAGACCACGGCTACTACTTCAATCACGGCCGCTTCGGGTTTCAGACCT
>JBDSRU010000229.1:0-8509 GCA_039929145.1 Thermoanaerobaculia bacterium | reverse complement strand
TGAGCTCCGAGTGACGACAAGGCGAGAAGTCCGAGGAGAGTTGCCGACGCCGCGGTGCTGCGCGTGAAGCGGCCCCCCCTCTTCACGGCTGGCTTCCGGCGGCGACGGAGCCGGGGAGCGTGACCAGAGCGTCGGCCGGCAAGCGCCCGCCGCCCGAGGTCCAGTCGATCAGCGTTCCGGTTTCGAAACGGAGCCGCGCCAGCAAGAACGCGACCTGCTGCTGGCCGGCGATGACCGCCAGGTCCGAAGAGGTCTTCTGCTGCTCGGTGACGATCGCGTCGATCAGCGTCGAAGCTCCGAGACCCAGCTTCTCGAACTCGGCGTCGACCGTGCTCTGGAAGTGACCGGCAGCCGCTTCCGCTGCTGCGAGACCTGCTGAGGCCTCTTCGAGGGAGCGCAGGATCTCGACGACGGCGATCCGGATCCGGCGATCGAAATCGATCGCCGAGATCTGCCGCTGCCGCACCAGCGCCTCGTTCTGCGCATACCTGCCTTCCTGTCCGTTGTTTCCGAGACTCTTGTCGAAGGCGAGCGCCAGCGATCCGCTCGGTCCCGTCCAGCGATCGACGGCGTTGCCGAAGCTTTCCTCACCGATCGCCGAGGCCGACAGGGAAAGCCCCAGGTCGAGTCGGGAGGCGAGATCGCGCCGCGCCGCCTCGGCCAGTACCTTGCCCGATTCGACCAGCTCGTGCGTCGCCTGCCGATCGGAACGCAGATCCAGCGCCTGCGTGCCGAGGGTGGTCGCATCGAGCGCGCGGACCTGTTCCGGCGTCGGCGCGGTCGGGAACGGACCCTCGGCCAGTGGCGCGTTGGCCACGCTATCGACATCGAGGCCCATGGCACGGGCCAAGCCGAGGCGGGCGGTGACGAGGTCCCGCCGGGCTCCCTCGAGCTGCGCCCGCGCGTTGGCCTGCGAGGCGGCGGATCTCGAGGATTCGACGCGCGGCAGAACGTCGCCCTCGATGAGCTGACCGGTGAGATCGACGATCCGGGTCTGCAATTCGAGCGAGTGCTCGAGGACTGCCACCCGCTGCTGCGCGCTGTAGAGCTGCCAGTAGGCGAGGGCGGTCCCCAGTGTCGAGCTCGACGAACCGTGACGCAAGATGAGCTCCGATGCGGCGAGATCGATCTGTGACGCCTTTTCGAAGGCGCCAGCCGACTCGATGCCGCGACCGCGCAGCAGCGGCAGGTTGACGTCGACGCCGATCTCGGTGCGATAGAGGTCGAGGATGTTCTTGCCGCCGAAATTGACGAAACGCCGAAGTTGCGTCCCGTACTCGGTGGTGACCGGCAAACCGTTCTCGTCGACGCGGTCGACGAAGTATCCGTTGCGCCGGCCGGCAAACTGGTTGTGATCGTAGCCCGCGGTCAGGAAGGGGGTCAGGACGATGCCGGAGCGGAAGTACTTTGAGAGCTCGAGATCGAATCTCCCGCTGGCGATCTCCTCCTCCTCCGGCGCCGGTCCGAGATTCGCCACGTCCTCGTTCAACTCGACGCAGCCGTTGGCGAGATCGGTCACGCCTTCCGTCGCCGCGTCGATCGCCCGCCCGAGCAGATTCGTCCGCGCCTGGGCGAGGAGGTCTCGCTGGGTGGCGTTGTCCTCGGCGGCGATGATGGCGTCGAGGAAGTCGACCTGCTGCTGCACATCGTTGGGCAGCGTCGCTGCCGGATCGCCTCCCGCGAAGCGCTGCAGATTCTCGAGCTCGCCGCGCTGGCGGATCTCTTCAGCGCAGGTGTAGTCGCGCTGTGCGGAGAGGTCCGTGCGCTTCTCGCGTTCGCGCTCGAGTGTCGAGTCGCGAACCCGCTGCTGGCGGTAGTCGTAGGACAGATCGATGCTCAGATTCCAGTCGAAGATCCCGGAGCTCTCCTGCAGGATGCCGCGCTGCCGCTCGACGTCCTGCTGATCGAGCAGCAGGTTCGGGTCGTTCTCGAGCGTCAGCCGCACGGCCTCGACGAGCGCGATCCGGCCCTCGCCATAGTTGAACTTCGGTGGCACGTAGCCGTCGGCGAACGCGAACGAAGACGCCCCCGCAGCGCAAACGAGAGAAGCTCCCACAACCCGGCCGATCCGCTTTCCGGAGAATTTCATCGACTTCCCCCTCGCCGCCCATCGAGCGACGCTCTGATGCAGTTGGTTACGTCGTCAAGGTTACGTTTGCCTGCCCACCGCGTCAAGCGAAGCGATCGAGGTGGAGAAGTGCTCCTTCAATGGAGCCCCAGCCTCTTGGCCGAACCGCGCGTCTCGCCGACGAACTCCGCGATCGGCGCGATCCAGCGCAGGATGAATCGGACCATGTTGGGGTAGCTGACCGGCGTGACGAAGGACGCGCGCTCGACCCCGCCATCCGCCAGGCGGCGGAGCGACTCCCGGTAGAGAGGCACGATGCGCCCGCGCCGGGAAAGGTCCTTGCGCAGGAAGCTGCAGGTGAAGCGGACCGTCCCGGGCGCGACGACATGGTTGATCACCCAGCCCACGACCTCGCCGCGGTAGCGGGCGCCGATCGATGAAAGCGGATCCACTCCGGCGGCCTCGAAGCGCCACGGCGCCAGGGCGGGGGTGATCCAGGGCGCGGCGTCGTGGGAGTTGCGGATTCGCGCCCGCGAATCGGCGTCGAGATCGCGCCAGGGAAAGAGTTCGAGCCGGCCCGCCAGGGCGCCCATTCGCCGGTCGCTGAAGAGGTCCGAGGCGAGCGCCGCTTCGGGGGGAAAACGCACCGAAAGAGTGCGGGCTCGCGGCACCTCCCAGGCGCGCTTCTCGAGGACCCGCTCCAGCGCCGGAATCGAGGGCCGGCCGGCGGTATAGACCGTCGTCATCGCTGTGGCACCGCGCCGGACGAGCTCGCGCTCGAGCGCCGCGAGGAGGGCAGTCGCGACGCCGGCGCAACGCGCGGCGGGCTTGACAAAGAGCGAAAGCAGCTCCGGATGCCGGTCGCCGCCGGCGCCGCCGTCCAGGGGCAGTTCGGCCAGCGCCAGACCGGCCAGCCGGTCGCCGCTGCGCGCGACCACCACCACCGGCTGCACCAGCCGGACGTCGCCCTGCTCAGGATGACGGCTGACCGGCGCCAGTTGCAGGAGCGGGCGATAGATCGGGAAAGTCATCTCTTCGACGCCGGGCGGAAGTTCTCGTCCGGGCGTGAGAGTTTCAAATTCCAGTGCACGGCTCATCGGGCCTCCCTGTTCATTGGCGCAGCGCTTTTCCGGGCATCGCCCTTGTTCGCTCGCGCGAGGCCGGCGCGCGCCCGCGCTTCCGATGGCAGCTCGAGCACAAGGGGATCCAGCACAGCCGGATCGTCAGCGGAGGCTGCGAAGAGCCCCACCCAGGCGACCCCGGCGACCCCGCGGAACAGTCCCGCCTCGACCTCCGGTTGCGCTCGCGACGAGTCCGGCAAGCGCAGCGTCCGTGCGAGCAGGGCTTCGAGACCTCTACGGCTGGCGGCGAGGGCGTCGGTCCGCCCGAGGCGGAGGCCCACTTCGCCTAGAATCGCGAGCCTTCCCGCGGCGCCGCAGCAGAGGTGGTCGAAGTCGCCCATGCCGGCTCGAACGGTGGCCGACACGGCGACATCGACTTCGGCGTCGAACGGCTCGTTGCGCAGCTCCGGCGCCAGGAGAGCGCGCCCCAACGCGATTCCCGCGCCGCCGTGACAGTAGGCGTTCATCGCCACCCTGCGCTCTTCGGACTCGGCGACACCTGGTCGGACCACCGGCCAGTCGCCGAGGCGGGCGTCGAAACGCGAGCCCTCGAAGGCGAGCGCGCCACCGACTGCCAAAGCGAATCGCGACGCGCCGGTGGCCTTCCAGAGTGCCGACAGGGCCCGGGCGATCCCGGTCGACCCATGCGCGAAGCCGGTAAGGGCCGGCTCGCCCGCGTCGCCCGTCCAGGCGATCCCGCCACCGGAGGCCGGCGTACCCGCGGCGAGCAGTTGGTCACCGAGCTCGACCGCACGCTGGCACCAGACCTCCTCCTGCGTCGCTTCGGCGAGCGCGAGCAGCGCGACGAGGGCCCCCGCCGTGCCGCCGTGGAGGTCGTGCACCGCAGCGGGGGCGGCTCCGGATCTCCCGATCCTCTCGGCGAAGCGGCCGGCGCGTTCGAGCAACGCGGCCGACTCGTCGCTCCGCGGTGACCGGAGCGACGCCAGCGCCACCAGACCCCAGACGACGGCTCCAGCGCCCTCGAGTCCGCCGATCGGGAGCTCGGCGAGAGAGTTGTCGTCGGCAAAGCGATCCAGTGCGGCAGTGAGCTCCTCGCCGACGCCGAGGTAACGGTCGCCGCCGTCGAGCCGATCGGCCATCGCCAGGACCAGCGCGCGGCCGATCTCGCCGTCGTAGAGCGCCAGCTCGCGCAAGCGGCGGTCGAGCGAGCCGGCGGATTCCGTCGCGCGCGACCGCCCGAGAGTTCCCCGATCGCGTTCGAAGGCCGCAAGGCGGTTGGCGAGCGCAAGGGCTCGCGCCCGGCTGTCCGCGCCCTCCGCCGGCTCGAGCGAGATCCGCGGCCCGGCCGGTACATGGAGGGCCACCGCCAATTCTTCGGCCAGACGATGGATCTCCTCGACGGAAAGGGCGGCCAGGCGGCCGGCGATCGCAGCGCGGGTCGAACGGACGATCAGCCCCTCGGCCTGTGCGCCCCAATGTTCGACCACGAGCCGATCCGCACCGACCTCGAAGCGCGGTACGTCCAGCGCCTCCAGCATGGCCCGTTCGACGACGACGAGCGGCCAAGCCTGGGGCGCCCGTTCAGCGGTCGCGAACGGGCGTGCCAGCGCCTCGAGCAGAATCCCGGGGGAGGTCCCCTGGCGCTGCCAGCGAGGAGTCCGCAGGAGGTCGAGAACCGAGGCGTACTCCTGGCTTGGCCGAAAGAGGAGTCGGGTCGAGACCCCAGCGAGAACTGCCAGCGGCCCGTCGACCCGAAGCAGTTCTGGGCGGCTGGCCAGCAGCCGCTCCCAGGTTCGCCGATGTCCGAGCAGCAGCGCCGCCGCGTGCTCCGTCGGTGCGAGCTGGCGACCTCCGAGGAGCGGGGCGTTGGGTAAAGGGGAGGTGATCCGTTCACCGGCAACCGGTTCGATGCCGTCGCCGCCGAGGCCGCGCCAGTGAAGCGCCTGCGCGGTCACCGCGCGCGGTTCGACCGGGTGCAGGCCCGCCCAGTTTGCGATCCGGCCGGTGGCAGCGCTACCGCGGCGCAGCAGACCGCCGGTGAAGCGCTGCCTGGCGTCGACCCCGGGGCGATCGGGCTGCGCCATCATCTCCGCGTCGACGACCACCGGTCCCCTCCTTCCGGCCACCAGGTTCTCGGCGTGAAGGTCCTCGGCGCCGAGCAGCTCGGCCAGAGCGACGAGAGCTCCGGCGCTGCGAAACCAGCCGTCGGCCGACGCCGCGTCGGCAAGCTCCTCGGCGGCGATCCACTCCATCCAGCCGTGAGTTCCGAGGTCGAGGGCGCGGGCCGCCGGCGGGAGCTCTTCGAAACCGAGCTCGGCGAGCCGCGAGAGGAGCCGCTCCCAGGCGACTTCGATCGCCAGCGATCGCGGCTTGACGACCAGGTCGGTTCCGTCAGCGAAGCGGACTCGGAAGATCCCGCGACCGCCGTTGTGCCGATCTGACCGCGGTTGTGAAACTTCTACGACCGCACCGAGATCGCGCCCGCCGGCAAAAGATTCGGCGACAGCGGTACGGTCGCGCTCGATTCGCTGGGCGAGCTCGACCAGCGCCGCGATCCAGGTGTCGACCAGGCGGGCGACCTGGCGCACGGCGACCGGGAATTCGAGCGCGAACTCGAGGAAGCCCGAGGAGAGCTCGGACTCGACATAGCGGCGGTACGCTCCAGGAGCGCTGTCATCGCCGCGGGCTCGGAGGTAGCGCTCGTGCGCGGCACGCGATCCGGCTGCGCCGATGTCCAAGGCCAGCGCCCCGGCGAGCGTCGCGAGATCGCGCCGCGGTGCGAGTGCGGCGTCGATCTGGTCCGCCGCTTCGGCGAGTGCCGCCTCGACAACCGGGGCCCAGAGCTCGCCGAAGGGAACCACAGCGAGATCGAGTCCGGTGACGAGACCGCGCCGGGGGCGCGCTTCCGGGCGGGCATCCTCGCCGAGCGGGAAACGTCGAGCTGCGAGCTCGAGCCATTCAGGAAGCGGCTCGCCAGTGAAACGACGGCCGGAGCCGACGGCTCTGGCCGCCAGCGCGAGGTCGAGCCCGTCCCAGGAGAGGCGGCGCTCGAGCGCTGCGAGATCCCCGCCAGAGAAGGCCCGGGCCCAGCCAGCAAGAAGATCTGCGTTGAATTCCGGTGGGGGAGGTGGCTCTGCGAGGGCGGACTCCACGCGCACTACGCGAGCCGCCTCGATACGCTCTGCGAGCGTTAGGGCGCGCTCGGCGACCTGGACCAGGGCGGCGGCGACGGAGCCGGAGCGAATTGTCAGGCGGGAGGTGGAGGCCGGCAATTGCGAAGGCGTTTGCAAAGTCGAAAGTGACGCCGGGTACCCCGCCCAGATGGAACGGGGCGCCCGGTCGCCGGAGCGTTCTAGAACAGGCTGGCGTTGATCTCGACGACGGTGTTCATCGCGCCGTCGCTGTCGCCGCAGTTGGCGTCGCCCTTGACCGTCGAACCGCCAGCGACCTTCTCGAGATCCTCGTCGGCGAGCTCGGCACCGGCCGCGACCGAGTGCGGAACGATGACGTAGATCGTGTTGGCGTTCTCTTCGACGGCCTTGATCGAGACGTTGTCCGGCACCGTCATGTTGAACTGCTTCTCGATCACCGACTTCGGGTTCTTGAGCAGCGCCGAACGGTAGTCCGAGTTGGTGGCGGCGAACTTCTCGAGCAGATCCTGCATCTCACCACGAGTCATTTTCATTTGCTTTTCCCCTTTTTTTGCGCGTCTGTCCCGACCGGGTTCCGTTCCCGGAAGGCCGCCGCGCCGACGATCGGCTCAGCTCGCTCACCTCGGTCTTGTTCATCCTACTTAGCAGGGCCCGTGCCATCCTGTGCCGGTGGGGTCAAGTTCATGAAACAAAAGGAAATGGGCCTTTGGCTTCCGGGCCTTGAACCTCCCGGAGTCGCGCCGGGGCGCGATCGAGTCCTGCCCGGGCGCGACGGGAGATGAAAAGTCGACTGCCGGTCGCGAGGCTCAGAAACACATGTCGCACGCCGCATCGGGTGCAAGCGCGATGCGCTCCTTGAGATCGGCGATGTCGAGCGGCACGAACGCCCGGCGGTAGGACTCCGTACCGACCACGAGCGGCGGGTCGATGGCAAGCCGGGCGCGCAACAGCTCTTCGATTCGCGAAACTCCGGCGCGCGCTCGCTCGTGAACGTCGCGCCAGCCCTCGCGGAAAGCGACGATGGCCTCGGGCGAGGCGGTGCGGGGGTCGATGAACGCGCGTCGAGTGCGCTGGATGGCACCGCGCGACACGACCCGGCGCTGGCCGCGCAGGGCGAGCTCGGCGTCGGAGTAGCGCTCGAGCCAGCGCGGGTCGAATCGACCCTCGAGGCCGGACAAGTCGAGCGCACGGTCGAAGAGCGTGTACTCGTAGTCCACCATGGTGAGCCGCTCGGACCCGCCCTGGCGGGTCAGGAAGGCATTCCGCGGCCGCAGGTCGGCATTGGCGAGCAGCAGCGCCGACGCGCCATGACGCCCGATCTCGAAGGCAAGCTCGGGACCGGGCACCTCTGCCGTCAGCTTCTCGCCGGTCACCGCGCGCGACAACAGAAGCGTTTCGGCGCCGGCCTGAACTTCGACCCGGTTGGTCTCGATCCCGAGCTCGGCGTGCAGCGGGCGAGCGATCTCTTCGATCCAGGCCGCCTCGGGATGGCGAAAGCGCTTGAGATACAGCTCCTCGCTCCAACCCTCGTCCCACTTCACCTCGACTCTCGCCACCAGGTTGTAGCGGCCCTGGAGAGAGTCCGGAAGGAGGCGGACAGCGAACACGCGACCCTCCAGGCCTCCTAGCCGGACCCGCTGGCCCGGCGCCGCGAGCGCAAGAGGCTCGCCGCGCTCCAGGCCTTCGACCCAGGCGAGATCCTCGAACCGTTCGACGGTTCCGGAGCCGGTCCCTCCGATCCGCAGCGCGCCCATTCCCAGGGCTCGGGGCGCCTGCACATCGTTGGCGAGCGAGTCACCGATCATCCACGCCTCGTCCGCGCGCGCACCGAGTGCGTCGAGCACCGCGCGATAGCTCGCTGCGACCGGCTTCTTCGAGCCGAGGTCGCAGGAGAAGAGTGCCTGGTCGAACGACTCCGGGAGCGAGAAGCGGGCGAACGGCTCGTGGTAGGGGCTCGCCGAGTTCGTCAGCAGCCCGAGCGCGAACCCTCGCCGGCGCAGGAATCCCAGAATCGAGCGCGCCGATGGTTCGACCCGCGCCGTGGCGATTTCTCGCTCGAGCAGGTCGCGAGCCTGGCCGCGCGCTGCAAGCGGGTCGATGCTTGCCCGCGGCGGGAAGCGAGCGAAGATCGCCTCGATGAACTCCTCGTCGGTGGCGTAGGAGCGAACCACCAGCACGTCGCGCAGGAATTCGATCCACTCTCTCCG